>NZ_CM002692.1:3037552-3337552 GCF_000632515.1 Parageobacillus genomosp. 1 | reverse complement strand
TACACGTTCCAATTCGGCTATGAAGAAAGCTATGGCTATTTAATCGGTGACTTTGTCCGCGACAAAGACGCGGTGCAATCGGCGATTTTTGCTGCAGAAGTAGCGGCTTATTATAAAGCGCAGGGAAAAACATTGTATCAAGGTTTATTAGAGATTTTTGCGAAATACGGCTATTATAAAGAATCATTGCGCTCGCTAACGTTAAAAGGAAAAGACGGCGCCGAACAAATCGCGAACATTTTAGCGTCCTTCCGCAAAGAGCCGCCGAAAGAAATCGCCGGTGTGGAAGTTGTCGCGATCGAAGATTATTTAACAAGCAAGCGCACGATCGTGGCGACTGGGGAAGAACAGCCGATTGATTTGCCGCGTTCGAACGTGTTGAAATATCAGCTTGCGAATGGTTCATGGTTCTGTTTGCGCCCATCAGGCACGGAACCGAAAGCGAAGTTTTACTTTGGCGTGAGAGGAACATCGTTACAAGAGAGCGAAGAACTTGTTGCTGAATTAGAAAACGCAGTAATGACGATAGTCCATCAAATAGTTAATGTATAATTGGGGGATTGTATATGATTCTCGTTGTCGGCGGAGCCGGTTATATCGGCAGTCATTTAGTAAAAGAGTTAGTGGAAAAAGAGCAAGTAATCGTGCTTGATAACTTATCGACTGGCCATCGATATTTAGTGGATGATTGCGCGGTGTTTGTGCAAGGAGATTTAGGGAACAAAGCGGACCTTGAACCGATTTTTGAAAAATACCCGATTCAAGCCGTCATGCATTTTGCGGCGAACAGCTTAGTCGGCGAATCGATGGTTAATCCGCTGAAGTATTATCAAAACAATGTTGCCGCTACATTAACGTTATTAGAGACAATGTTGAAATATAATGTGAAAAACTTTATCTTCTCATCAACTGCGGCAACGTATGGAATTCCGAATGTCGAATTGATTACGGAAGATTGTCCAACAAATCCAATTAATCCATACGGTCGTTCGAAGTTAATGATCGAACAAATTTTATCGGACTTTGCTTCTGCGTATGGGCTGAACTATGTCGTCCTTCGCTACTTTAACGCGGCTGGGGCGCATGAGTCGGGAGAAATTGGCGAAGACCATAACCCAGAAACGCATTTGATTCCAATTGTCTTGCAGCATTTGTTAGGCCAGCGTGACAAAATTTCCGTCTTCGGTACAGACTATGACACGCCAGACGGGACATGCATTCGTGACTATATCCATGTTACCGACTTAGCGAAGGCGCATATTTTAGCGCTCGAAGCATTATTGTCAGGCAAAAAGAAAACCGCCATTTACAATCTTGGTAACGGATTAGGCTATTCCGTCAAAGAAGTGATTGAAACATGTGAAAAAGTAACTGGCCGCAAAGCGGTAATTGAATACACCGACCGCCGCCCGGGCGATCCGGCGCGCCTTGTTGCATCCTCGCAAAAAATTTATGAAGAACTTGGCTGGAAAGCGGTATATTCGTTGGAACAAATCATCGAAAGCGCGTGGAAATGGCATAGTCGAAATGCTAAGTAAATATAAAGCCTCTTGTTGAAGTCGTTCAGCAGGAGGCTGTATTTATTTTTACTATTTTGGGGGACTTTTGTATGGAGAAAAAGTCGCTAAAACCAGAAACTGATCGTTTCAAACATATTTTAATCGAAGCTTATCAACGGGGAGAATTGTCCGCCAATATTACCGCAAAAGATATGGTCCGGGAACTAGCTCATCAGTTAAAACAAGTTTTGAAAGGGGATAATAAGTAGTATTAGGAGATATGCCATTATTTCAACAGATGTCAAAGTCCGTGAAACAAAAAAACGATCCGCTACATTTTTCAAGATTTCAGTCGTTGGAGAAATTGGAGTGGATGAAAAAACGATTTATATTCAAAAATGAAACAAGGAATGAAAAAGAACGATTCGTTCAAGCAGATTAAGTGGGACATGAAAAACAAACTTGTTCTTTGAGAACGTGTATTTGCATGGTGTGGGATGATTTATTATTTTGCCAAATCCTTTATGTTTACTGGTGCGAATACGGCCAGTTGGATTAGTGGAATCGTACAAAAGCTGCAATTAGGGCATGTCGATCATATCAATGATGGGTTTTTATCATGGAATTACATCGTGCGTAAATTGGCGCATCTTTCGGTATTCGGCCTGCTTGCGGTTCTTGTGTGGAGAGCGTTATATCCATGGAGGTTTGCGATGGTTAGCGCGTGGGTGTTTGCCGTTATTTGCGCAGGTTTGGATGAATGGCATCAGTCGTTTCAGCCGGGACGGACAGTGCTTTTGTCGGATATAGTGATTGATGTGTGGGAGGCGCGGATGGTGTTGGTTGTATGGATGTATATACGGGCGACAAGGTCTTCGATGTAACTCAGATGAAAAACTTGTTGAATGTCTCTCTAATTGTATCCTCTTCTTTAATTCCCTCTTCTCATTGCGTCCGTTGGATTGTTATAATGCTTTGACCCCTTGGAAACTAACATTCCTAGATGTTAAAACTTTGATGATAAGAAAGTGATTTTATCTTTTTTCGGTGGAAGCGATTTTTTTGAAATATACCCGAACCAAGTCGTCATATATTTTGCTGCAAACAGCTGAGAAAATGGATTAGGAACTTGGCTGGAAAGTGCAATATTCGCTGGTAGAGATCATCGCCAGCGCGTGGAAGTGGCATTGTCGGAAAAGATAAAGGGAGCCAGCCGTTCCTTTATCGCGCAAGGATGGCTGGTGCGTTTATTGCTGGAAGGTTATTTTTGCTTTGTTTGTCATTTACATAACTATTTGGATGAATACGATGTGCTTGCTTCGTAACTTATTTCTCAGTAATACTTATCAGTTAATCATTTTATGCCTAATCAAGGTCTAAGACAATTGTATGCCTATGATGCTGTGCTTCGATTAAGAGCGTGTTTTGTGGTAAAGCCGGAAAAAATTGATCTTCATCGAGGGTTTTGAACGGAGCGAAAGCTTTGTTCCATTGGGACAACATCTGAAGATGAATATGCTTTTGCATAGAGAAAAAAAATCGTTTGGTAGTTAAAATACAGATAGTTGGTGGTAAGCATAAGCATTTACTGCACATAATACAACAATGGACCCTCGGATAGTCTGCCCGATGGTCCATTGTGTTATCATCTTCCTCATTTTTGCACTTTAATTTTTGTCCCTTTACTTATATTTCCTGATGCGTCGATCGAAACGACTTCCAAAATCGTGCCGGCTTTTTGTGCTTTAATTTTGACGGAAAATCTGCCATCTTTTCCTGCCTTCGCTTCCCCTAATTTGTTCTTTCCTGCTTTTACTACGACTTTGGCATTCGCTTCTGTTTTGCCAGTGACTTTTGTATCCCGATCAGTGACACGGTTGACTTGCGGTGCGATTGGCGGCGTTTTGTCTTGAACCGTTACTTTTGTAGTTGCACTTGTATTGTTGGTTTTATCCATTGCGATGACGAGCAACACAGTTCCGGCCTTCTGCGCTTTGATCGTGATGCTAAATTTTCCATCTTTTCCAGCTGTGGCTTCACCTAAGGTGACAGATCCAGCTTTTACGATCACTTTTGCTCCTGCCTTCGTTTTTCCCGTCACTTTTGTATCTCGATCGGAAACAGGGTTTACTTGTGGCGCGGTTATCGTAACCGCCTTTTTGACTACTATTTTGGTAGGGATACTTTCTTTATTTTCTTCGATGTTGGTAGCGGTGATGAAAACTTCCGTACCTTGTTTTTGTATTGGAATTTTCACTGAAAATGTCCCGCTCGAATTTGCTTTGGTAGAAGCAATGGTTTTTCCGTTTACTTTTATTTTTACTAACGTGTTCGGTCTAGCTTTTCCTGTCACAATGGTCGTTTTATCTGTAATTTCATTGACAGATGGAGGATTAGGACGATTCGTCAGCAATGGATTTTCGAAAATGACACCGTGTGTTAAACCGCTCTTGCCTCTTAAATGTCTGACGCGAAATTGTATATATTCTGTTTTTGATGGAATCGCCGCAATTACATTTTGCGTTGGCGTTTTATTATCAAAGGTTTTGTTGTAAATCAATTTATCATCAGCGTATATATACACGACAGATTTTCCTCGGTCCCCTGTTCTCCATTTGTTGTCAAGCGAAATTTTTGTTTCCAAAGTCGGGTATTGGTAATCGCCAACATAAAATGTTGCATATGTTTCGCTTGCATCATCGAAATAAGGGGAGAGCCCATATCCTCTTGCCACTAGATTTCCTTCTGCCATTTGAAAAGCAAGACTATACCATTTTCCATAATATACATCACGATAATAGGATGTTTCAGACGTACCTATTTCCGCAAGAGCAAGAGAGTGATCAGCTGGCAAAAAGGAACGTTCTTTTGTTAAAACAGGGTCTACAAAAATCAATCCATGATTTCCTTGGTTTCCATGTTCCTGAACGGCAAAAAATGTAATATATTTTGTTCCTTTCGGTAAGGATAGCTTAACATTTTGGATTGGCGTTGTATTCGTAAACGTTTTGGAATATAATTTCACATTATCGGCATAAATGATTGCTTCCGTTTTTCCAAGGTCACCAGTTCGCCAGCCGTTTTCCAAAGAAATTTGCGTTTCTAGAGTAGAATAATCATCAGTATAATCTTCGACTTTAAACGCAGCATACATTCTTGTCGTATCGTTAAAGTAAGGTTCAAAAGCCACAGCAGTAGGCACAAGGGATCCATCAGTCAATTCAAATGGACCACGGTTACCCCAATCCCAAAAATATACATCACGATAATAGGAGGTTTCAGCCGCCCCAATGTTGCGCACTAACGACAATTTGTCGACGCTCGGACTAGGCGGCAATGCATTGGTCAAACGTGGGTAGCCAAAAATTGCTCCATGGTTTCCTTGACTTCCTTTTTCCATTAGTACATAAAAGGTTAATTTAGCGGTTCCTTTAGGAATCGGAAGTTTAAGTTGTTGCGACGGCGTTTTGTTTGTAAATGTTTTCGAGAATATTTTTTGATTATCTGCATAGATGACAAACTCCGTTTTTCCCCGGTCCCCTGTTCGCCATTTATTTTCAAGAGAAATGGTCGTTTCTAGAGTTGTATAATTATAATCATGTATATCAAATTCAGCATACATCCAGCCCTCATTGTAATAAGAAGGTTCAAAGCCAAATCCCTCATCTATTACCCTGCCGTTAGAGTCTTCGAAACTCTCTGAATCGCTCCATTCATCCCAATAAAGATCATCATCGGTTGAGGATGAAAGCAAATCACTGGTGAGTTTCAACACATTTCCGGCTGCATGAGCATTTTCTGTAAAACTCGGGGTAAAATACATAATGCTGAACAGAAAAGAAATAAAGAGTATGAAGAGATGTTTGGTAACTGTTTTCAAGTGACATCCTCCTTGTTCTAAATATAATAAATGTAAGTTGCTAACTATAATTGAAAAGGACTTTTGGCGGATAAGCGGATAAAGGAATGTCTTCACTTTGATAGTTTTCTAAGATTGATGGATTAAACATGCATTAGTGATAGTTGATTGCAATTCAGATGATTTTTGTTACGAAATTAGGAATCGCGGAAGCAGATTAATAGGCATTATTAACTAGCGTTTATTTATCATAAATAGGAAAAAAGAAACTTACATTACCTAATTATACAAATTAAGGGTTTAATATCAAGAATTTTTTGTAATTTAAGTTTCGAAATCGTTGTTTTGGGATAAAGATGTTTAAAAAGTTGAACTGTAAATAAAATTTGTATTATTGATGTATGTGTAACAGTAAATTTGATTCTTTTCGAGGAGATGAAATGACGTGGAAGCAAGTGAAAAAAGATCAACGAGATACTAACAGAAAATAAAAATTTATGAAATTCCTCCTTATCGACGGCCATATTCTTGGGAGAAAAGTCATGCGAGAGAGTTTATGGAGGATATTTGCCAAGCTTATCAACGTAATGACACTGAATACTTTATTGGTTCCATTATTACGATTGAAACAGAACGTAATCGCCGTTATGAAGTCGTAGACGGTCAGCAACGTTTAAGGCGGTTCGCTCTTCTTATGTTTCGCATGAAAATTCGTTTCTCTGTTTCAGTGGAGATATACCCTCTATTTTCTCAAAAGCCTTCGTCGGTGACGAAACTTAGTAACGAACTAGCTAAAAAGCATTCTTCTTGCGTGCCTGTCACCACCCGAAAATTCCGATTGTTTTACAGCATTTGTTAGGTCAGCGCGACAAAATTTCCGTCTTCGGTACGGACTATGACACGCCAGACGGGACATGTATTCGTGCTATATCCATGTTACCGATTTAGTGAAGGCGAATATTTTAGCGCTGGAAGCTCTATTTTCGGGCAAAAAGAAAACCGCTATTTATAATCTCGGTAACGGCTTAGGATATTCCGTCAAAGAAGTGATTGAAACATGTGAAAAAGTAACCGGCCGCAAAGCCGGCATTGAATACACTGACCGTCGCCCGGGCGACCCGGCGCGCCTTGTTGCTTCCTCGCAAAAAATTTATGAAGAACTTGGTTGGAAAGCGGAATATTCGCTTGAAGAGATTATTACAAGCGCATGGAAGTGGCATCAGCGGAAAGGTTAAGAAAGACCAGCCACCCTTGTTGTTGCGGGGATGGTCGGTTATTTTTTATCTATAAGATCGTGTCTAATACAACCGCTAATATATGTCAAAAACCATCAACAAAAAATAACGATTGCTAGAATGAAATCCCTATGTTAATATAAACCGTGTTCAGGAATAGAAAGGAATATTGGCGCGAATTACCGCATCGAGCATACCCGGCCGTTTCGAGAAGAACATTCAAAATTTTCGCTGCAGCTGATCGAGGCGAATTTAGCCCATTTCATCGCTTTTGATGCTTACAACATCACAAATCGTTCATTCCGAATGCGCGAAGCGTACGACGCCATTGATAAAGAATTCGGTATCGGTGACGTTTATTTCTTCCAAGAAAACGCCGAGCTCCTCGTCCGTGGCCAAGCCGTCTACCGTGAAGAGCCGGAGCGGGGGAAAAGGAAAAAATTTTTAGGTTTGTTTTAATATGTTTTATGGTAACATCGTTATCATAAAACATGTTTTCTTTTTCTTTAATTTTGTCGAATAGCGTCAAAAAAGAAATCGAACGAAGGAGAAATGAAGCAGAATTTGTTTCGTCGTGCTGCAGAAGTGCAAGCACTTCCTTAGGCGAATTGAGGCGCTTCAGCTTTTTGGTGATGTCTGGCTTCGCTGACTAGCTCCCTTGTGCGAAATAGCCTTTCTCCTCGGGATGCAGGCACCCCTGCGGGCGAAGAACATTTGCTCGTCGCAGCCGTGCGGCCCGCCTCCACTTTTCGCTTTTGGTGATGTCTCCTTACCGTTATCAATGGGGGCACTCGGCCATGCCGTGGGTGGGGACGATGCCGGTCCGGCCACCTTAGACGCCTGTCGTCGAGGGTGTGGCGTGAGGGCGGGTTAGATGCCCGATTTTCGCCTATTTTAAATCCCCAAAAAAGTCGAGTTTATGTATCGCCTTCGTTCGAATATGCTATAATATAAAACAAAAGGCAAAGATGGTTCGGTTCAAGAGTGAGCTAATCTGCTCTGTTCTGTCTTGAAGGAAAAGTTGCGGCTGTAACGTATTTGTAGTGTCAGGCGAGTTTTATTTTTGATGTACGAACGGGAGATTCTAAGCCTAAAATCCCATTGCAAAGCTGAGTCCCAACAACGGGGCTGTTTTTATTTCAATGTGCGTCGACGTATGTTCTATTCATGAATAGCCCATACATCGGCGCGTATAGCAAAGTAAAACATAAGAAAGAGGGATTTTCCGTTGAAAAGAGTACGCAAAGCGATCATCCCAGCAGCGGGGCTTGGCACAAGGTTTTTGCCAGCGACAAAAGCAATGCCGAAGGAAATGCTTCCGATTGTCGACAAGCCGACGATTCAATACATCGTCGAAGAAGCGATCGCCTCTGGCATTGAAGACATCATTATCGTCACGGGGAAAGGAAAACGGGCGATCGAAGACCATTTCGATAATGCTTTTGAGCTCGAACAAAACTTAATTGAAAAAGGCAAATTCGACTTGCTCGAAAAGGTGAAAGAACCATCGAAAGTCGACATTCACTACATCCGGCAAAAGGAACCGAAAGGATTGGGACATGCTGTTTGGTGCGCGCGCAGCTTTATCGGCGACGAACCGTTCGCTGTCCTTCTTGGCGATGACATTGTCCAGGCGGAAACGCCATGCTTAAAACAGCTCATCGACCAATACGAACAAACATTAAGTTCCATCATCGGCGTCCAACGAGTGCCTGAAAACGAGACCCATCGCTATGGCATCATCGACCCGATCGAGCAGCACGGACGCCGCTACCAAGTGCGCCAATTCGTCGAAAAACCAGCGCCAGGCACTGCGCCGTCGAATTTGGCGATTATGGGCCGCTACATCTTAACGCCGGAAATCTTTTTATTCCTTGAAAAACAAGAAGCCGGCGCCGGCGGGGAAATCCAGCTTACCGACGCGATTCAAAAACTGAATGAAATCCAGCGCGTCTTCGCCTATGAATTCGAAGGCAAGCGCTATGACGTCGGCGAAAAGATCGGATTTATCAAGACAACGATTGAGTTTGCGCTGCAAAATGAGGAATTAAGAGACGATTTGCTTGCATTTATGGAGAAAATCGTTACGGAGGCCAAATGATAATACGAATGCTTAACAAAGGGACAGTGCAATTATATGTCTCTTTGTTAAGTTCTTATATATGAACAAGGCGTCGGCATATCGAAAACGATTAACTTTATACGGTGATTAACGATGAAAAAAAACATCATTTTATTAACAAATAATTTTCCATATGGAAGCGGAGAAGAGTTTTTAGAAACAGAGCTTCAATACTTATCGCAGTCATTTGAAAAAATTGTGATTCTTTCTATGAATAACAAAAGCCCAAAGACAAGGGATCTCCCTAATAATGTGGCATATGAAAGGTTTAGAAGGAGTGTTATTCCTTTTTATTTAATTACCCTTCTAAAAATGTTAATCATAGAACTATGTTTTTTATATAAAAACAAAAAATTCAAGTATGCAAACGTAAAACGTTTAATTGTATACACTATATTTGCCAGCATAAACGTAAAACAAATAGAGAAGTGCATAAAAAAATATAAATTGAAGCTGGAAGATACTGTGATTTATGGCTATTGGGCAAATCAGAATGTATTGGCAGCTTTACTGCTCAAAAACAAAATGCCAGAATTGACCTTTATTACAAGGGCACACCGCTATGATTTGTATGAAGAGGCTCACGAAGGCAACTATTTGCCTTTTAGGAGTTATATTTATAAAAATATTGATTTTATATTTACAATATCAGACCAAGGAAAGAATTACCTCTTAAGCCGATATGGGAATTTGTTGAATTCCAAAGTCGAGACTTCAAGACTCGGCGTAAACAAAAAATTTACAAAAGAAAAAGATTTTAGTATTTCGAAAAAGGGGAATGAGTTGTTCATTGTTAGCTGCTCATACTTAAGTCCGGTTAAAAGGATAGATTTATTAATTAAAGAGTTAGCCCAAATCGACGATATAAACATTAAATGGCGCCACATTGGCGGCGGATATCTTTGGGATGAACTAAATGAATTGGCGGAAATTTATCTTAAGCCGAAAAAAAATATTGACTATAAATTTTTGGGACATCAAAAAAACAGCGAGATATACAAGTATTACTTGGAAAATGATATTGATTTATTTATAAATGTCAGCGAATCAGAAGGCATCCCAGTAACATTTATGGAGGCTCAATTGTTCGGAATCCCCATTATTGCCACGAATGTGGGAGGAGTATCAGAAATTGTATCTCACAACAAAAATGGCTATCTAATTGAGAAAGATTTTGAGCCGGGGACTATAAGGGAATGTTTAAAAGACTACATGCGTAAAAGTGAAACAGAAAAATTATTGATGAAACAGGAAGCGTATAATTCATGGAAGGAAAAGTTTAATGCCGAAAAAAACTATAACATGTTTATAAATAAGCTGAAAAATATGTAACTGTTTGGTTTATTGTTGCCAATTGCTTAGAGGCGATACCGCTGAAAAGAGCAGTTGCCGCTGTGGGCGGCGATAGGGGAAAGAATGAATACGCGGCTTTGGCATTTCCTTATGCGTTTCGGCGGTATCGTTACAAGCCGTTCCGACATCGGTAAAATTGCGTTAGCGATCAACCTGGGCAGTCGCCTTGCCTATCCTTCGGTCGCACGCACCTCTTGAAAAAATGGCCATCAATCGTTTTCACGCGACTCGTATTTGGGAATCGCAAGTTTTTTAGAGTATATTGTAGAGTATAGAAGAGAGTGCTCTAACGCATTTCCCAAGTTCCTATGTCAAGTTGGATTCATAAAGGTGGAAATAAATAAATTATGAAAAAAAGAATATTACTACTTTCACAGCACTTTTACCCTGAAATTGGAAGTGTGGGAAATAGAATAAAAATATTTTTCAACTTTTAAAAAGCCAAGACTATGATGTATTTGTTTTAACTACAAAACCAACGTATCCAAATAAAAAGCTGTATAGGGATTCTAGTTTCTAGGATGACGACTCTTTAAATAATGAAAAAAATGTGCAAAAAATAAGAAATACGCACAAAACTATTTGGAATCGATTGATTTACTATTTAGAAATAGTTTTTAAATTTATAATGTTTATCCTAAAGGATTTGTGTCCTCTCTTCCCATTTTCATAGGTTTGGCAGGCATTATTGCTAAAAAGAAATATAAATCTAAATTAATCTTAGATGTGAGAGATTTATGGCCAGAATCACTAAAAGGCGTCAATGTTTTTAATAATAAGCTGATCATTTCCATCTTTAAACTATTAGAGAGAAAATTGTATGAACAGCCCAATCACATTATTATAAATAGCCTTGGTTTTCTAAACATATATCCATCAAAAATAATATTCCCGCAGAGAAAATTTCGTTTATTCCCAACGGCGCGAGAGAAAGTGAAATTATTAATAAAAAAAGCAAAAAAGCAGGTATCAAAGCGATCAAACGATAAATAACCGTGTGCAAGTCTTCTGTTGATATGCGATTTGGCAGGAGGCTTATTTTTTGTTGTTTGGAGGTGACTTTTGTCATGGGGAAAAAGCAGCAACTTCCGGAAACGGAGCGTTTCAAGCGCATTTTAATCGAAGCGCGCCAACGCGGGGAGTTGTCGGTCAATATGACCGCCAAGGAGATGATTGAGCAGCTTGCCCAGCAGTTGAAACAAGTTTTGCCAATCAATCATCAGTAGGAAGGAGGGGCATGTATGTCATCGTTTCAACAGCTGCCAAAGTCCATGAAAAAAATGATCCGCTACGTTCTTCAAGATGTGCAGTCGTTGGAGAAATTGGAGTGGATGGAAAAAACACTTTCTGACTATATACAAAAGCGAAAGAAGGAACTAAAAAATGAGGTATCTCGGCCAGTTCGGTGATGGCATGGAAAACAAATAGGTTCGTTAGGGCTTTGTCTTCCCCTAGTGCGGGGATCTATGACCTGACTGAATCCCCTCTTTTTAACAGGGGCGTATACCGCAGATTGGATTCATGAAAGCACCCGTTGTCTCAGCCAAGGCGGACGCCGTTTTTGTCCGATGTCGTGATTGATGCGTGCGGGGCGGCGGTGGCGTTATTTACGAACATACGTTGTCCGGTATGATAAAGAGGACGAATTTCCCCCTATAGTTTGCACCATAGTTACCGAATCCTTCTTTGTTCTTTTCCGTTACATTTGCCGCATTATTAGCCCACTTCTCGATTCAGTGTCTCCCAAACGTAATTGTTTTTTGTGATGTTCACTTGTTCTTTGGCTGCGGTTTCTTGTCTGAAAAAATCGATGTACCATGTGAAGGAAGCCGAGCGTCAAACTGGCTGCGTATTTAAACTAAAGATCCTTTTGGCAAAGGTCTGAAAAGCACAACATGGTGTTCTCGGCAAAGAAAAAGCGAAAAAATACAGAGATTTGTAAAGAAAAATGCAGAGAATGGAAACTTGACATGGAACCTCTGCGGGCGTGATTAAAAAGCCAGAGAACCAACAATATCAAGGGCTGGCTTCGCCTAACAAGGCGATCAAGCCCGCTACTCCATGTAAAGTGGGTACAAACGAAATTCTTTGCAAATCTCTACACTTTTATGGTTCTTACGCAATTTTGGTGATAGGAAGTGGCTAATTGAGAAAATTAGTGTGCAAATTAGAATTTTTTAGTTTTTCATTCTCAATTATCTCGAATTTTCACCAAAAGAACGTAAGAAGCACTTTTATTTTGCAATAAACACAACATGGGATTAACATATTACTGGCGGGGATTATACAAGAAAAAAATTTATAGGTCAGGAAGAAACGATTAAAAGTGTCATTTAGGAATCCTCGTTTTATGCCGCCGAATAATTCAGAAGATAAGAATGATACTAGGCGGAAATGCCCCGACCTTGTTCAGTTGCCTAAATTCAATTTGTTAAAAGCGTTAGTTGTTATTGTCGACCATAAAAACAAGGGTATGGCAGTGTTGCCACCATCATTGCAAAAAGCATGTTAAATCCGAAAACAGGAGGTGCGATTTATGTTCGCCCAAAATCTATAGGAAAACGTTAAATACTCCTATGACTATGAATTCCAACATCCTAGCAGTGTTCCGCCAAGAGCCGCTGAAAGAAATCGCTGGCTTTGCCGTTGCTGCGATCGAAGATTATTTAATAAGCAAGCGCACAATGGTGATGACAGGGGAAGAACAGGCAATCGATTTGTCTCGTTCCAACGTCTTGAAATATCGCCTCGCGGACGGTTCGAGGTTTTGTTTGCGTCTGTTAGGAGCGAAATTTTACTTCGGCGTTAAAGGGGCATCGCGGCAAGAGAGCGAAGGGTGGCTTTGCAGAGTTGGAAAATGCCGTCATAGTGATGGTTGATCAAATCGTTCACACAGCATTGGAGGGAAGCATATGATTCTTGTTGTCGGCGGAGCCGGTTATATCGGCAGCCATTTAGTGAAAGAATTAGTGGAAAAAGAGCCAGTCATCGTGCTTGATCGTTTATCGACGGGCCATCGCTATTTAGTCGATGGCCGCGCCTTGTTTGTGCAAGGGGATTTAGGGAACAAAGCAGACTTGGAGCCGATTTTTGAAACGTATCCGATTCGGGCGGTGATGCATTTTGTGGCGAACAGCTTAGTCGGCGAGTCGGTGGCGAATCCGTTGAAGTATTATCAAAACAACGTTGCCGCTACGTTAACGTTATTAGAAACGATGTTGAAATACGATGTGAAAAATTTCATCTTTTCCTCAACAGCGGCCGTATATGGGATTCCTAATGTGGAGTTGATTACCGAAGATTGCCCAACGAATCCGATTAATCCGTATGGACGTTCGAAGCTCATGATTGAGCACATGTTGGCGGATTTTGCTTCGGCGTATGGACTGAACTATGTCGTCCTCCGCTACTTCAATGCCGCTGGAGCGCATGAGTCGGGGGAAATTGGCGAAGACCATAACCCGGAAACGCATTTAATTCCGATCATTTTGCAGCACTTATTAGGCGAGCGCGAGAAAATTTCTGTCTTCGGGACAGACTACGATACGCCAGACGGGACGTGCATTCGCGATTATATCCATGTCACCGACCTGGCGAAGGCGCATATTTTGGCGCTTGAAGCATTGTTGGCGGGGAAAAAGAAAACCGCCGTTTACAACCTTGGCAACGGCTTCGGCTATTCGGTGAAAGAAGTGATTGAAACGTGCGAAAAAGTAACCGGCCGCAAAGCCGTCATTGAATACACCAACCGCCGCCCGGGCGACCCGGCGCGCCTTGTCGCTTCTTCGGAGAAGATTAATAAGGAGCTCGGCTGGAAAGCTGAATATTCGCTTGAAGAGATCATCGCCAGCGCGTGGAAATGGCATAGTCGAAAGGCTCTATCATGATAAAGTCCCCCTGCTAAATGAAATGATGCCAGCAGGGGGACGATGTTTTTTTACCAATAAAAAGAATGGCGAGCATGGAGTGCTTTTATCACTCTCAGCGCGTTCATTTCATCTGGTTAACGATTATATGTTTCCGATGGCATCGGGAAGTTGTAGCAGCGAAACAATCATCGTTTGGAGTTTTTCTCTTGGTCGGGAAGGGATTCCCCTTCCCTAATCAAGAGGCCATCAAATGAAGTGCGGGGTAATTTTTTTCTTTGGCAATTTTCTTGACACAATGCCAATTTCCCCTGTTGCGTTTTTGGGACATTTGTTTCGCTTAACTTTGTATTTCCAGTTTTTGCGATGGATTTTGCATCAGCTGCGGTTTTTTCTCGGTTCCTTTCGTATCCCAGACGGAAACGCTATTTACTTGCCGTGTGAGCGGAGTTTTTTTGCTTGCACCGTTATTTTTACAGCTGGACTTGTATTATTCGCTTTATCCGTTGCCGTTACGATCAGCACGGTTCCAGCCCGTTGCGCTTTGATATTGACACTGAATTTTCCATCCTTTCCGGCCGTAGCTACACCTAAGACAGAGGAACCGACTTTCACCGTTACTTTTGCTTCGGCTTCGGTTGTTCCTGTCACTTTCGTATCCCGATCAGTAACAGGGTTTACTTTCGGTGCGTTTGGCGGCGTTTTATCTTGCACCGTTACATTTGTAGCCGCGCTGGTGTTATTCGCTTTATCCGTTGCCGTTACGATCAGCACGGTTCCAGCCCGTTGCGCTTTGATATTGACACTGAATTTCCCATCTTTTCCGGCCGTAGCCACACCTAAGACGGCAGAACCGGCTTTTACGGTTACTTTTGCCTCAGCTTCGGCCGTTCCTGTCACTTTCGTATCCCGATCGGTGACAGGGTTTACTTTCGTATCCCGATCGGTGACAGGGTTTACTTGCGGCGCGCTTGGCGCTTGACTTGATAGATACTTCACTGCCGCTGCTGCGTCTAAACGGCCCCAACCATATACAGGGTCATATCCAGCATCCCCCAAGTCAATGCTTGTTTCTTGCAGGACTTCCAGTACGTTCGTAAATTTTATAGATGGCTTTATAGAATACAACAGACCTGCGACTGCTGCCACATGTGGTGTTGCCATTGAGGTGCCGTCCAGGTAATATACTTGGCCATCCGGGTAGAGACTTGGAATTCGCTCGCCCGGCGCGACTACATCAAGGCCTTCACCGCCATTCGAAAAGTCAGCAATTTCATCCAGATTATTGGTAGCTCCTACAGAAATAGCATATTCCGAGCTGGCAGGGTAACTTAACTTACCTGCTCCATCGTTACCTGCAGCAGCAACAATAGTTGCTCCCTTGCTAACTGCATACTTTAGGGCATCTTCTACAACTGAGCTGACCTCATCACCACCAAGGCTTAAATTAATAACCTTAGCCCCTTTATCCACTGCGTAACGAATCCCTAAAGCAACATTCTCCGAAGTGCCCTTACCTTCTGCATTTAATACTTTAACCGGTAAAATCTTTGTGCTTTGGTTAATTCCTGTCATCGATATGTTATTTCCTGATGTAGCACCGATAATACCTGCAACATGTGTACCATGATTGCCATCGTCCATAGCATCAGCATCATTATTGACAAAATCGTAATCCAGATTTGTTAAAACTTTTCCTGCAAAATCATCTAGGTTATACGCTACACCTGTATCAACAACTGCAATGATAGTATCAGGAAGCTTTTTCCCGGATAGGAATTTCTCCATCTCTGCAAACTTAATGTCCGCACCTGGTTTTCCAGGATTTCCATCATAAGGTGTTTGGCCCTTATTTTCAAGTGACCATTGGGTTTGATATTGAATATCTGCACTGAAAGCATG
This sequence comes from Parageobacillus genomosp. 1, assembly GCF_000632515.1. Lineage (GTDB taxonomy): Bacteria > Bacillota > Bacilli > Bacillales > Anoxybacillaceae > Saccharococcus. The sequence goes on along the minus strand of NZ_CM002692.1, from coordinate 3,321,716 downwards.
CATCGTTTTGTTTTCCTCAACAAACTCAAATATATCTTGTTTTTTCAATTGTTTAACTAGGCCTTTTGGAGAGTGGTTCACTTCAAAAATATACGTATTCTCAACCTTTACTATGTTGTTTGATAAGCCTTTAATTTGCGGCGCTTGTTTTATGCCTAAGGCGGTCATCGCATTTTTGACAGCTTTTGCAAGTTGATTTAAGCTGACACCTTTTTTGACTTTCACAATAATTTCGTTAGATGAATTGGCTGATAATCCTACACTCTTTATCGCTTCTGAGAGAGATTTGCCTTCCTCCAAGTGTAAACTATTCCAGACTTCATTTAGCTGTGCACTAGTTTCCTTAGAAGCCTTTTTATTCACGGCATCTTTCAGATGTTGCATCACTTTCACATCTTGTTTGGTTAATTTGTACGAACTATTTTCCCCATTACTGATCTTTTGGAGTTCCTGTATAACTCCTTTAAGCTGCTCGATATCATTTGCTACTGAGCTGCGGAACTTGGAATCTATAATCGCATCATCTACAACTTCCTTAGAGATACGATAATACAACGAGGCAATTTCTTTCCCCTTTTGGGTTTGTTGTAACAAATTGTCCCGAATATCTCTTAAACTTCTCAATAACCCCAGAACAGAATGGTCAGCTTCAGCGCTTATTTCTGCTAAACACTCTTCAGGCGGATCTGTCGGTTGTGCATAATGGGGCTCATTATTAATCGTAAATACACCTATTCCTTTGCCTTCCACCTTAACATATAGTGGACCATCCCATGCTAGAGGAAAATCAATCTCATTAATTCGGTTTTTATAGATAGGAAGAGTATCTCCCTGATCTGCACTTGTTCCATCTCTAAATACCGATATATAAGAGTCGTAGTCGCCAGATACGGAGAATTTAATATGCGAATTCTTTGCTAATGCAGGTTTAGGGTCAATTTTAAACCATTTTACATCCCCTGCATTTTTGAATTCAAAGGTAAAAGGTTTTCCTAGTTCTAAAGTTTGGATTGCGGATTCTGCAGGTTTGCCGCTAATTCCAACCGCAGTAAATGCATCTGCAACGGTTTTAACCTCTGTTGCTGTACTTCCATATAAATCCTTTGCTGATTGAATAGCAGCGTTTCGTAACTGTTGGAAATCAGATAAAGGCGTTAAATATTGTGTAAGTGCTCGGTAGAAGATTTTTCCTAGCTTATCCTTGCCAATGCCTTGTACCTTTACGTTATAGTGTGTGCCTCCTTCGCTAATTAAATAGGCAGCTTTATTGATAATACTGCTATTTGTATGCACACCGCCATTATCATCACTACCCGTATAGCGTTTTGAGTAATGATCGGGATCCCCTGCTCTCGTTGGATCATCCATGTAACGAAGAGCATCTCCAGGTTGATCAGGAGTATAAACGTCTTCACCAATCTTCCAATCAGGATTTTTGTTATTATAAAACTCAATTAATGTACCAAATATATCTGAGATGGACTCGTTAATAGCTCCGGATTCATTCTTATAAATGAGACCGGCAGTATGTTCAGTTACAGCATGCGTAATTTCATGACCAACAACATCTATACCGCCTGATAATGGACGGAACCTTTGTCCATCCCCATCTCCATACACCATTTGTGTGCCGTCCCAAAAGGCATTGTTATATTGACTATCGTAATGTACAGTTGATTTAATAGGAGCGCCATTATTATCAAAGCTGTCTCGATTATGAATCTTTTTATAATAATCATATGTAATGCCTGCATAATAATGCGCATCGACAGCTGGTGCATCATAAGCATCTTTCAAGTTGCCATCAGAGTCTACCCATAATTTACCAGGCAAATTCTCTTCATATTGAGCATCATAAGTTTGAATTCCTAACCCTCTTGTGTAATCTTGTAAATAAAAACTATTTTTTATTTTATTTGCTTGAAGCGTTTTTGTATCTCCAAGAACACCTGTTCCTTTCACAGTGGTTCTAGCGTGTTCGATGGCGTTAAACTTATCAATGATTGCCCCCGATACAGCATCTACGAAATAATACCAATTACCGGGCTCAGGCTTGAGGAAGTTTAGTCTCACAAGATAAACTAAGTGCGCTTTATTTTCTTTTATATAGATATTAAGATCAGCAGTCGGTGTTTTTGTGAATGTTGCGTTCAGCTTTAAATCTTGTTTCGCCAGATCAATAGCTTCATCCTTGCTAATCCGTTTCTTTCCATTAATACTAGCTTTAATAATAGCTTCAGGAGCTACAGAACCTGAAAAGGATTGAAGAACTCCTTTGTTTATATGAGCGATTTGTCGGTAACCAAAAATTGGAATACCTTTGTATACTTGCTGAAGACGAACAACTTGATGCCCCAAGCTTTCTTTTTCTTGTTTCAGTACTGTAAATAAGCTTTTAGCATCACTTTCCAGTTTATACGTATGTTTCTCACTGTTTAAAAAAGCATATACAATTTTTTCTGGGGAGTCTTTAGAAGAATCTGTTAGTTTACCAGAAATAAAATTAGGCGAACCGACAGATTCTGAGAGACTTATCTCCTCAACGAATTTGCTAGAAACAGCGATTTTGGGTTTTTCCGCTGTGCTCTCCGCAGTTGAAACCAAAGGAAAGAGCGTTTGTGATAATGCTAGAGTAGTAATAGCTGCAACAGGTAAAATTTTCTTCAGCATATCAAAACCCCTTTTTAATTATGATAGACTTGCATAGGAAATCTTCGTAAATAAAAACTTATTATCATACGTATTTGTTGCTAATCTTTCACATTTTTTCTTCTCAAGACACCTCCTAACGCAGTTTTTTAGCAACTTAACTATTCAGCCCATTACTACCTAATTTGCTAGAAAGCAACAAGAAGAGAGCGTTTTCTCTTGCGGAAAACTTCCTGTCTAGGTAGAAGCAGAAAATAAACAATCCATGCGTCGTGCACCATCGTTCCCCTGTAACGAGGGAGAAGACGAATGTCATCCATCGCTTCCTTGCCACGTTTTGGATAGGCCTGATCGTTGCTTGCAACATACAGCCAATGCCGTTTTTCCCGCACCTGAAAGCCTGCTTCATCGACGTGAAGAACCGGGGAAGACAACAGCGCTTCGTGGAGAATGGACCTAATGTCAACCAGACATCCACCGGCTTCCCGGTTGATCTTCGCCATCGTTCCTTCGCTGATCGGATGGCCAAACAAAGAAAGCTTTCATGAGCTCTTCCGTCCGGTGGTAAGGAAGCAGCTGATATTGGGTGAGATAGACAAGGAGCGTCTTAACTCCTAGGTCGTATTGCATCAGGCGACATACGAAGGAAATTCTGCCTGGTATCTTAGTCGGAGGCTGAATAGTTACATTGTAATTTTATTATATGGTTATTATTCCTTCAATTACCATATGATAAAAATAATCCCTATTTTTCACCAAAATTCGACAATACCATCATCTTGCGTGCCTGTGCATTGCGATCCGAAAAGTAGACAGTATAAAATCAGTTAAGCAGGAGGAATCAGGGCTAAACAGTTTCCTTGTCTTTTCCGGGTATCTCATAGGTTGGATGCCTGGCGCGCCTTGTTGCATCTCCGTATTTACGAAGAACTTGGCTGGAAAGCGGGATATTCGTTGGAGCAAATCATAGAAAGTGTGTGGAAATGGCATCAGCAGAAAGGATCACAACGATAAGGCTGCCCTCGTTGTGGGCGACGTGTTTATTTATGATCAAAATTGGAGGAATATTCTGTATATATTCGATTCGCTGCACTGTGCATGGCGGCAGTGGAGTTATGGAATAGTACATAAATCGCGGGTATATTTTCACAAAAATGTAATGGAAGGAAAAGGATTGAGAGGAAAGGTGTCGAAATAAAAGGATTGGTGTCAATATCACGAATATGGAGGGGATAAAGTTGAATTTTTTTCGGGAACTCGGCAGATTGGCAGGGAAAGCAACGGGAGCGGTGATAGGTGGCGCGGTGAACGTTGTCGGTGAAATGACAGGCAGCCAATGGATCAAAGAGGTAGGCGATGGTGTTAAAAAAGCGTCCGAGTTTGCCGGTGATACGTTTGGCCAAGCGGTAGACGGTGTATGGGATACGGCGTCTGGCATCATTCAAAAAGATGAAACGAAGATAGAAAAGGGCCTTGGAAACATCGGTGAATCGATTTCGCGCACGGCCAAAGGAGTATATCAGACGGCCAAACATACATACCAAAACGGAAAAGAGGTCTATGAAGGGCTGCGCGATGACGATGAGAAAAAGATCAAAAACGGATTGACCAACATTGCCAAAACGGTAGCTGTAGGAACGTTGGCGGTCGGAATCGTGGATGTGATCGATGGCGCCGACTATAGCGATTGGACAGAAAGCGATCAAGGTCCGGGCAACATAGGTAATGGGGCAGATGCCAGTGGTCATTCTATGGGTTCCTATACCAGCTATTCCGAGGTGGCAGCCAGTATAGAATCGGAAGAAAATCCGGGGACACATCATGTCCGTCCTCACTGGGTGGAAGGACATTGGCGCGATGGGCAATGGATTGAAGGATACTGGCGCGATGGGGATGGGGATACCGATGTGAATTTGACAGAGCAACAAGGCGGCGGCTATGAGCGAACGAATCCGGACGGGAATCCGGATAATAACCTGGCATAAATTAGATGACCTTCTTTTGTTTCAAGTGGGGAACAAACTTTTGATAATAGCCAAAACGGCGAGGGAGGGAAACGGGTGAAAGAAGAAATATTGCTTGTAAAAATACATAATTCCTTAGCGGAAGGCAAAAGTGATTATGAAGCTACTCAGGGAAATTGGAGGATAAGTAAACATAGATTTCCGTATATTCAATATGCTGCAGGGGTACATCATGGAAAAGTCGTTTCCGTCTTTCAGCCTGAAGAGTGGGAGATTATTCAAGAAGGACCTGATAAGGGGAGAAAACGTTTTACGGGTACCGAAGCCTCCAGTGAACTACTGAAAAAGCTGCAAATGGTAGAGGACAAAGTTATGAGGAAATTCGGAAGCAGGAATGCTATTGCTTATCTTTCGTTGGAAGAACTGGATCAGTTAGTGAGTAACTGCCAAGCTACAAAATATTCGAAGCATCATGCAACGAAGTGAGAGGATGTGGGGGAAAACGTGCTTGACCGAATCAAAGGCGGTTTATTCGGCCTCGCGATTGGCGATGCGCTGGGGGCGACGACGGAGTTTATGAGTGCCGTGGAAATTCGCGGCACGTACGGAAAAGTGACGGACATCATCGGCGGCGGTTGGCTTGATTTACCACCTGGCGAAGTGACGGACGATACGGCAATGACGATTGCGGTGGCGAAAGGGATCATTCGGAATAAGGAAAATCCGATTGCTGAAATCGGAGAGGAGTTTTTGAAGTGGTATAAGACCAATCCCCCGGACGTCGGCAATATCATCCGCACCGTGTTTTCGTTGTATGCTGGCGATTGGTTTGATGCTGCTTATCGGGCTTGCCGGAAGCTCGGCGGCAAATGCGCGGGGAACGGGTCGTTAATGCGCTGTTTGCCGATTGCGCTAGCGTATGCGGATCAGGAAAAGATGGAGGAAGTCACGGTCCTTCATTCGAATATGACACATCATGATGGTCAAGCGGCGGAAGCGTGCCTTATTTATAACCGCATTGCTTCTCGATTGTTGCATGGAGAAAAGCTGTCAGCAGCGATTAGGCAAGAAGTTGTTCATACGCGATACGAACCGCTTTTAACGGTTGAACCGGCCTGCCCGCCTGACGGCTATGTCGTGCATACGATGAGCTGGGTTCTTCATTGGCTGTTGCGCTGCGAGTCGTTTGAAGACGTCGTCATTTCAGCGGCGAATATGGGCGGCGATAGCGATACGATTGCGGCGATTGCCGGGGGATTGAAAGGATTAGAAGTCGGATATCACCAACTGCCAAGCCGTTTTACTGAAAAGATCGTATGTGCCGATGAGTTGGAGGTGTTGGCTGTTAAATTAGCGAATGTTCGAAGTTAGTTGGATTGGTGTTTGTGCATTGTGATCCAAAAAGTAGGCAGTATAAAATCGGTTAAGCAGGAGGAATTAGGGCCAATCGGCTCTGATTCCTTTTCTTTTCTCATCTTTTCCAAGAGTCTCAGGGCCACAAGAGCCTGTCAAGGGAAGCACTTGACAGACTCTCGGAATTCTGAGAATGGATGGGTAAGACGAGAAGGAGAAAATATAGCCCATATTTAAAGAAAAGGGAGAGTTTGCCACAGTAAGAGTGACCGTCTCTCCTTTTTTGTGTGTGCAATCTATAGGGGAAGTCCCAACCAGGGCTCACTTCACTAATATTCTTTCCGCTTTTTCTGTTCATGCTTTTATGTTGAGGTATGTACCTGCCACGGTTCGAAAGCGATCTGTCTTCTTAAAACGATACCTCACCGATATTTTGTAAATGAACGGTTGTATCGCTTTTGTTTGTGCAACCTTTTGTTTTTCTTCTTCTTAAATGACGATAAAACACTAAGGGAGTGATGGGATGTTAGCGGCAAGATTGCAGCAAAAAATAAAGATATATAAAGATATTTATGCCCAGTTAAAAGATGAGCTCAAATGGAAAGTGCCTGATCAGCGCATATTAATGACGGTAGCCTCTATGTATGTAGTCAACCACCGAGAATTTCACCTGCAACGCTTTCTTCGCCTCAGTAATTACATAAAAGAACAAGTTGGTATGTTCTCCACATTAAAATCGTATCATCGTTTTCCAACAGCAGCGATGCTTGATATTCGCTTTGAAAATCCGGAGGAAAAATTTCATGAATTTCTCAACTTATATGAGAAATGTATTCAGTTAGGGTTTGGTAGAGGTGCATTTACCTATTTAGCAGCTTTGGTACTCATGTCCACTATGGAGGATCATAACGATTACCAAGAAAAGCTGGAAAGGTCACTAGCCGTTTATAAGAGAATGAAAGCAAAGCATTTTTTCTTAACTTCAAGCAATGACTACCCTCTCGCTGTATTGTTGGCGAATACAGGAGAAGATGTGAATAAGCTGCAGGATAGAATGGAATCGTTTTACGAAAAACTGTCTGCACGTGGGTTTCGAAAGGGGAATAACTTACAGTTTCTCAGTCATATTCTTACCTTAAACAAAGAGACAGAAACAGATTTATTAGTTGAGCGTTGCGTGAGGATATTGGATTTGTTCAAACAATCAGGAACGAAGCTAAAAGCGATGCACTATCCTGCGATTGGGCTATTGGCTTTCGTTGATGAATATGAGAAAGAGATACCGACGATTCAGCAGATGATAGATAAGCTCCATTCCGAAAAATTTTTCAAATGGCATAAAGATGTCAATATTATGATGGCAGTGAATATTTTTATGAGCGATAAAATGGAGAATTCAAAGTTGTTAGAAACAGAGATATACACGGCGATGGAAACAATTATTCAAGCTCAGCAAGCCGCTTTCATTGCCACTTTGGCAGCAGCTTCAGCGACTTCCTCATCAGGTGGAGGAGAAGGATAATATCTTTCGTATGGAGGGGGTTTTTGGGTTGGGTGCCTGTCACTTGTCGAAAGCTATTCCGTCAACGAAGTCATAGAAACATGTGAAAAAGTAACCGGCTGCAAAGCCTTCATTGAATCCACCGACCGCCGTCTGGGCGGCCTGGCGCGCCTTGTTGCATCCCCGCATTTACGAAGAACTTGGCTGGAAAGCGGAATATTCGTTAGAACAAATCATCGAAAGCGCGTGGAAATGGCATAGTCGAAATGTGAAGTAAACACGAAAGCCTCCTGTTGAACAAGTTTCAACAGGGGGCTGAATTTGTTTTTGAAGGGAAGTAGAAGAGATAAATAGGTGATGAAGCTAAACTCTATTTTTTTTCATGAAAAATTCAAATAAAATATCAATGAGAACGACGAGAGTTGACCGGGCAGATAAATCATACCCGGCAAACTGGACACGTTGTACATAGGCGCTTATATTTTTTCGCACAAGTTTGGCTAACGTGCTGTCTGCATTGTTGGTGATCGCTAGTGTTTCTACGTTTTTAAACCGAATTTTTTCTGCAGCTTGTACAATCGTTTTTGTTTCACCGCTTGACGAGATAAACACGATTAAATCTTTTGGCTGAACCATATTAGGCAAAAGATCAATAATATGAGATTCATAGACATAGGAACTTGGTTTGTTCACTTGCATCAGAAGTTTGCTAAAATACTCCCCGATCATTTTGGACAAGCCGACCGCAACGATCAACACCCGTTTTGCCTCTAATATTTGTTGGCTGATTTCTTCTAAGTTTTCTCGCTCCAAGGAATTAAGGGTTTGATTCATATCCGCTTTATATCGTTCAATGATATTTTCTCCGACAGGAATAAACTGATCATCGATCGTTTTTAAAATATATTTCAACTCGGAAAAACCTTCTAGACCGAGCTTATGGCACATTCGTATAATTGTTGTCGTACTGACATTATTTTTTTCCGCCATCCCCGTCAAGGATTGGTGTTTGGCTTCCTCTAAATTTCCCTCAATGTAATATAAGACATGTTTCTCCGCGTGAGTTAAATTTCCAATATATTTAGAAAATCGATCGATTATTTTCCCCATACCGGACACCTTCGCTTATCATAGCTTGTAAAAATATTATAGCATAAGGGATGAATTCCACTGCAGAATATCAAAAATCTTTCGCTTTTAAAAAAGTATAATTGTTCGCTAGATGTACAACTATGACGATCCTTTCTATGTTAAAACTGAAGTGTAAGCGTTTTAAAAACCCCGTTCATTTCAACATATTGGGAGGGACATACGTTGGAACTAAAACATATGACAAAAGAGGGACTCATTCTTTTTGATGTCGCTCTCTCAAATAAAGAAGAGGTTATTCAGGCGCTTGTTGATGCTCTTTTTGAAAACGGTATCTTATCGTCTAAAGAAGAATTTTTCCAAGCAGTCATGGAGAGGGAAAACGTTTCTCCAACTGGCTTAGAAAAAGGATTAGCGATCCCACACGGAAAATCAAGCGTGGTGAAAGAAGCAGCATTTGCTGTTGCGCGATTAGCTGCGCCAATTAAAGATTGGGAAAGCATTGATCCTAATAATGAAGTAAAGCTTGTCTTTTTACTCGCCATTCCAGAGGCAGAGGCGGGAACGACTCATTTAAATCTTTTGTCTGAATTAAGCTTGCGTCTAATGGACAATCATTACTTAAACAGATTGATGGAAGCGAAAAACGCAAAAGAATTTATCCAGGCGTTAGATCAAACAGAACAAAATCAAGAAAACAAGAACGTTGCATACGAAAAAACGGTTCTAGCCATAACTGCTTGTGCAACAGGTATTGCGCATACATACATGGCTGCAGAGGCGCTTGAGAAAGCTGGCCGTGAACTAGGAGTTCGCGTGCTAACAGAAAAACAAGGGGCCAATGGAATTCAAGATGAATTTACAGCAGAAGTCATTCAAAAAGCAGACGGTGTAATTTTTGCAACTGATATTGCGCCAAAAAAAGTGGAACGCTTTGCCGGAAAACCGTATGTGCAAACGAGAGTGGCCGAGCCTTTAAAAAATGCGAAAAGTTTAATTCAAAAAGTCCTTCATCATCCAGATGGGATAGTAGAAGCTTCAAAAGATGAAATGATGCAAACAAGCAACGAGAAAAAAGGTGGAATTTTGGCGGAAATGGCGCAAGCCGTTTTAACGGGTATATCGTACATGATTCCGGTTATCGTGGCTGCTGGTTTAATGATCGGAATTGCAAAACTTGGTTCCATGCCTTTTGGTTTAGTAAAAGAAATTAACGACGTAAAATATGCTACAAGTCCAAACGAATGGCTCGTGATTCTTCACCATTTAGATAAATTCGGTGGAATGATTTTTAAGTTTATGTATCCGGTATTTGCTGCTTTTGTTGCTTATGCCATTGCTGATCGTGTTGGTCTTGTATCAGGGTTTATTGGCGGTGCTTTTGCCGGTGGTCTGCATTATACGTTCTGGGGAATTGAAAATGGTGTACCATCTGGATTTTTCGGTGCATTGATTCTTGGTTTATCTGCTGGTTATATCTCCAGATTTTTAAATGGAAAAATCAAGCTGAATAAAAATTTCCAAGCTATAAAGCCGATGTTGATCATTCCGGCAATTAGCGTATTATCGATTTTCTTCTTGAATTTTTACATTGTGGATCCGGTCTTTGGTGGTTTAAACGTATTGCTTCGTAACTTGATTGAATCGGCACAAAACTCTGGTGAACTCGTTCTTTCAGCGATTATCGCGGCTGCAACCGCCTTTGACTTAGGCGGCCCGATTAACAAAGCAGCAGGGGCGATTGCGATCGGTTTGGCGGCAGATCAAATCTTCCCACTCACGCCGCGAGTACTGGCGATTGTAATTCCGCCAATTGGTTTAGGATTAGCGACGATTCTTGATAAATATGTGGTTGGACGTCGCGTGTTTGATGAGAACTTGCGTATTGCAGGTAATACGGCTTTACTTCTTGGCTTTATTGCCATTAGTGAAGGAGCGATTCCATTTATGCTCCGAAATCCGCTTCTTACTATTCCGATTAATATGATCGGTTCGATTTTAGGAGCATGCACAGCTGTATATTTAGGTGCGGTTCAATGGCTTCCGCTTCCAGCGTTTTGGGGCTGGCCGCTTGTTGAGAACTTATGGGCTTACTTAGTTGGTCTAGCAGTTGGCACTTTGTTTATTGCGTTTGCGAATATCTTTATTCGTTTTGCTTTATTGAAAAAAGAGTGAAAAATAACCGTAACGTTGACAAGAAAATATGGTTATGGGTCGAATGCCCATAACCATATTTTCGTCATAAACCTTGAGTTTTCGACGCTTTTAGAACATCGGATTACAACATGACGAGAACCTAAAATAAGGGAACGTATAAGGCGAGTCACAGAAATGATTTCAGCAGGGAGGCATCAACAGGTGAAGAAAAAACGTGTTTACGTCGTACCTCATTCTCATTGGGACCGAGAATGGTATTTTTCCATTGAAGATTCGAACATTCTTCTTTCGGAAAATCTTGATCACCTTCTAGATGTTCTTGAACAAGATGAAACATATACCGCTTATGTTTTTGACGGTCAATCATCTGTTGTTGAAGAGTACTTGAAGGTTCGTCCGGAAAATAAAGAACGGATGAAAAAACTGATTGAAAATAAACGCCTTTTTGTCGGACCATGGTACACTCAAACAGATTCGCTTCTCGTTAACAAAGAATCGTTGATTCGAAATTTGCTTTATGGAACAAAAATCGCGAAAAAAATGGGCCACAGTATGGAAATTGGATATTTACCGGATATTTTTGGGCAAAACGCTTATTTACCTTCCATTTTCCGTGGCTTTGGTCTTGAGTTTAGTATCTTGCAACGAGGCATTTATACGGAGCAATTAAACGGTGATGTAAATTTTATTTGGAAGTCTCCTGACGGACAAACGGTTAAAGCAAATAATATTTATTTCGGGTATGGGCCTGGTAAATTTTTATCATCTGATCATGAATATGTCCAAAAGCAGCTCTTGCCGATCATTGAAAAGCTAGAGGAAATGAATCAACATTGCGACCATCTTCTGTTACCTGCCGGAGGAGACCAAGTTCTTGTTCGCGAGCATTTCCCAAAGACTGTGGCTGAACTGAACGAAATAGACCCAAAGCATGAGTATATTTTGGCTGATTATGAAACGTTTATGAAAGAAGCTTGGGCGGACGAGCCGTTTCAAAATGTGATCGAAGGAGAACTTCTTGCTACGCAAAAATCGCGCATTCACAATACAATTCGTTCACAAAGATATGATTTGAAACAGATGAACTTTTTCGTGGAGCATAAAATATTGCATGTGCTGGAACCTCTCGCAGTTATTGGCCAAATTTTAGGGTTAAAGTATCCGAAAAGCTGGCTTGATCAAATGTGGAAGCAATTATTTGATGTTCATGCTCATGACAGTATTGGCGGTTGTAATTCGGATGAAACGAATCGAGATATTTTCCATCGCTTAGAAAAGCTGAATCGAATGGCAGACGGCCTTATAAACATTTTGAAAAAGCAAATAACATATGCGATCAGTAACCAGCTTGGAAAAGAGAATATATATGTTGTTTTTAATACACAGCCTCGAAAATTTTCGGGAATGGTGGATGGTGTTATTTTTACAAAAGATCCGAACTTCCAAGTTGTCACGACAGATGGAAAGCTTATTCGAGCCGAAATGATTGAGCAGCAATATTTGTCAGGTGGAAAACAAATTGTGGTTACGGCAGAAGGAGAAAAAGAGGTAGAAATCGAGGGTTATTATCGAACAGTCATCCGGCTTTATGTTGAAAACGTACCGGCACTTGGATATCGCACATATGAAATCATTGAAGGAAGGACCGCTTTTGAAAAACTTGAACGTAAGGAAGAGGAGTTTATTGAAAATGAAAGTTTGGCGTTATCTTATCAGCAAGGGGCTTTGATCTTGCGGCATAAACGATCAGGTGAAACGATTTCAAACTTTTTGCGATTTGAAAATACGGGAGATGCCGGTGATTCGTACGATTATTCTCCTCTTGAAGGAGATGAACCGATTTATCTGGAAAAGGCAGAACTCATTTCGGTGGAAAAAGGTCCTTTTACGGAAAAAATGGTCGTCAAACATGTCGGAAAAGCTCCGGCTAATCTATCTGAGCGAAAGGAAAAAGTGAATTCCAGTGAACTAATGGTGATGACCACTTTTGAGCTGCGAAAAGGCGAAGAATTTGTTCGAGTTTACCATCAAATCAAGAATCATATGGAAGATCACCGTCTTCGAGTTTTGTTAAAAACACCAATTTTAGATCCGAAAACATCTTTTGCCGATCAAGGCTTTAGTTTGCTGGAACGTTCCGTTGACAACCCGTATTTAGCGAATTGGCGTGAACAAAAATTTGCCGAAGCTCCTGTACCTATTTATCCGTTAGAGAATACAGCAGGGCTTTATGACCACCGTTTCGTTTTTGCTGCGATTACAAAGGGAATCAAAGAGTATGAAGTGTTAAAAGAAACAAAGGAACTCGCTTTAACGTTATTCCGTAGTGTCGGGGTGCTAGGGAGAGATCATTTACTGTGGCGGCCGGGCCGTGCTTCCGGTATTAATAACAAAGTCGTTTATACGCCAGATGCTCAAATGAAAAAGAAACTCAATTTTGAGTATGCCGTATACATAGCGAATGAAAACTTAGATCCAAAGCGAATCTTTGCGCAAATCGATTGGTATCGAGGACATTTTACATGTTATCAAAAACAAAAGCTGAATACGTTTGAGGAACGGCTTGAACGGTTTGAAATTCCATATCCAATTGATCAAGCACCAGAAAAATTTTCTTTATTTGAAATTGACAATGACTCCATTTTTATGAGCGTTTGTAAACAGGCGTATGACGATCCATCTATTATCGTACGCTTCTTTAATCCAACGTCTGAAAAACAAACGGTCACGCTGAAAAGTAATCATGTTGAAGGTGTAGTGGAAACGAATTTAGCAGAAGAAGAGTTGCGGAAAATTACTGGAAGTTTTTTAGTAGGAGCAAAAGGATATGTAACATTAAAGCTAAAGGTGATGAAGCGGAAATGAAGAAACGTGATGTACTGATACAATTGGAAGAAAAGTTAAAAGAAATATATGGTCAACAATACAGAGATGAGTATTTGACGGCTTTTCAGTCTTTGATCGAACGTTGGGAAGAAAAACAATGGACGGAAAGCGCACCGCTTTCTGAAAAGAACGTGTATTTGATTACATATGGTGATAGTATCTTTGAAGAAGGCAAGCCGACGCTTGAAACCTTACATACATTTTTAAAAGAGCAAGTAGGAGATTTAATCACAGATGTTCACTTGCTTCCGATGTTTCCGTATACATCTGATGACGGTTTTTCGGTTACTGATTATCGCCGGATTCATCCAAAGCTTGGCGACTGGGAACATATTGAAAGGTTTGCGTCGGACTATCGATTGATGTTCGATTTTGTCGCTAATCATATTTCGAAATCAAGCGAATGGTTTCAACAGTATTTAAAAGATGATCCGAAGTACGAATATTATTTTATTGAGAAAGATCCGTCATTTGATACAAGTCGAGTCATCCGTCCGCGTACAACCCCTTTATTTCATGAATATCAAGGAGTCAATGGGGTAAAAACGGTTTGGACTACGTTTAGTGAAGATCAAATTGACATCAATTTCCGCCATTTTCCGGTTTTATTAGAGATGACCGATATTTTGCTTGAGTATGCGTACAAACACGGCACGAGCATTCGTTTAGACGCGATCGGTTTTATTTGGAAAGAATCCGGCACTAGTTGTATGCATCTGCCGCAGGCTCATGCCATCATTCAATTATGGCGGCTTGTTCTCGATTATTTTAAACCAAATACACAAATTATAACCGAAACAAACGTTCCGCATGCCGAAAATATTAGTTATTTCGGAAATGGAACGAATGAGGCTCACATGGTTTATCAGTTTTCTCTCCCGCCGCTCGTGTTATATACGTTCACGGTTAATCACTCGCGAAAATTAACGGAGTGGGCGAAAACCATTGAGAAAGTTTCCGAGCAAGCCACGTATTTTAATTTCTTGGCAAGCCACGACGGAATTGGCATGCGCCCGACAGAAGGGATTTTGACGGAAGAAGAGAAACAAATGCTAGTGCAGAAAGTATTAAAGAATGGCGGAAGAGTTTCGTATAAAACGAATACAGACGGTAGCCAGTCGGTATATGAGTTGAATATCAATTATTTTGATGCGTTAATAAACCAAGATGTCGATGTTACGGAACAGCAACAAGTTCAAAAAATGCTTGCGGCCCATGCGATTTTATTGTCGGTTATTGGTGTTCCGGCCATTTATTATCACTCCCTGCTCGGCTCGCGCAATGATTATAAAGGATTGGAAGAATCAGGGATAAACCGCCGGATCAATCGTGAAAAACTTGAATACAATCGAATTGTGTATGAACTAGAAAATAATTCTCGGCGAAAAGCGATTTTTAACGGGTTAAAACGAATGATTGATGTTCGCCGTAAACAATCGGCATTCTCTCCGTATGCACCGCAAAAGATTCTTGAATTAGGTGATCACGTATTTGCATTAAAAAGGGAGAATGGGCATACAGGTGAATCGGTTTATTTGGTTGTGAATGTCACGCCAAACGAGGTAAGGGTCGACTTGGGAGTAAGCGGAGAGGATCTGTTAACGGGTAAAAAAGTAAATGGATCCTTTACTTTATCCCCGTATCAGTTTGTGTGGATTAAGTAATCGGATATGACGGATGGTCTTCGGCGGCTAGGTGATGAATCTTTATGTTTAAACTCTGAAATTTTACAAAAACGATTGATTGGAAGAGAAAGGGCGTCGACCGTCGCCCTTTCTTTTCTAAACTAGGTTGTGCACGAAGTAATAGGAGTTGGATTTTCATGAAATTTTTAATCGCAACCGATTCTTTTAAAGATTCCCTTTCTGCTTATGAGGTAGGAAAAGCCGTAGAAAAAGGAATTTTGCGGGCTTTCCCTAAGGCAGAAGTTGAGATATCTCCCATGGCTGACGGTGGCGAGGGAAGCATTGACACTCTTTTATACGGAAATGCTTTTTCGGCAAAAGACATCGAAGTGTTCGTACATGGTCCACTGATGGAACGAGTGAAGGCAAAATATGCTGTGATCGAGCATAATGGAGAAGAAATAGCATTTATTGAATCTGCTCAAAGCAGCGGGCTAATGCTCGTTGCCCCGTCGAAACGAAATCCGATGTATACAACGACATACGGGCTTGGAGAACAAATCCGCGATGCGGTCAAAAGAGGATATCGCCACATTGTCATATCCCTTGGCGGAAGTGCTACGAACGACGGCGGTGTTGGCATGCTGCAAGCTCTCGGATGGAAATTTTACGACGAAACGGGGCAAGAAATCGGGAAAGAAGGAAATCCTTTATTAAAAGTTGCGAGTTTTTCAGATGATGACGTCATCCCTGAGTTGAGAGAATGCAAATTTATTGCCGCCAGTGATGTCATGAATCCATTTTATGGTGAAAAAGGAGCGGCTTACGTTTTTGCCCGACAAAAAGGGGCGAATGAATCTGAAATTGCTGTGCTGGACCAAGCGTTAAGGAAACTGGCCAAACTGTTTGAAGACGGCTACGCTGTTAATGTGCAAGAAATTCAAGGTGCAGGGGCAGCTGGAGGGCTCGGTGGTGCTATCGTCGCCTGTTTGAACGGCCGTATTTCTTCTGGTGTGGAAACGATGATAAAATTGACAAGATTAGAAGAAAAAATAAAACGGGCAGATGTCGTCATCACTGGGGAAGGAAGCTTAGACAGCCAATCCATTATGGGAAAAGTACCGATCGGTGTGGGAAAACTAGCAAAAAAGCATGGAAAAATTGTCATCGGCATCGCCGGTCGCATTGACACGGAACTGCAAGAAATCAATCAGTTTCTCCATGCTGTCTTCTCCATCCAAACAGAATGCCGTACATTAGCAGAAGCCCTCCAACCACATATTGCTGCTAAACAGATTGAGGTAACTGTTGAGCAGGTGGTAAGAATGCTTAAGACAGGGGTTACTTGTTAAATATTGACGAGAAAAAACTTGGTGTTACACTGATGGACATTATTAACGTTCTTGCGGAAGAAAGTATTGAAGCAAGGCCTGTATGGAAACCGCTTCATTTACAGCCGGTATTTGAGGGTATAAAATATTACCCACATCATGAGAATTGGAGAGTTTCTGAAGAACTTTTCGCAAACAACATCTGTTTGTTTCGACTGGTTCGAATATGACAGAAGAAGAACAAAATCGAGTGATCGATGTGTTTTTACAAGCGATTCAAAAGTAAAGCAGAATGGCTAAAAAGTTTATTGCTTTGAAAAGGAGGTGAAAACCAAAGACAAAACCGTCTTCTATTCCATCATCCATGATCTTAGTCGTTCCTATCCTATTTCTTTGTTATGTAAGATAGCTTGTGTTTCCAGAAGCGGTTATTATAAGTGGCTGAAACGAAAAAATGTAACCACAGTGAGAGATTTAAGAAATCAAGACATCATGAACTTGATCGTAGAAGCCTATGAAGTATCCAATGGAACCTATGGTTATCCAAGAGTAAAGGCATACATTTTGCGGGAGTATGGGTGGAGAATCAATCACAAATGTATTCATCGCTTCATGAAGCTAATGAATCTTCAGGCAAAAATTCGTCAAAAAAAGCAAGTGTATAGAAAAGGGTCGGAAAGAATGACGGTACCGAATTAAATAGACAATTTACAGCGAGTAAACCAAATGAGAAATGAGTGACAGATATTACCTATCTCCTTTGGAAACAACCAGCGTCTAACTTATCCGTGATCTATGATCTCTTTAACAGAGAAATTATTTCGTATCGAATCAGTAAAAGAAATGATGTTCAGCTCGTTCTTGATACCTTAGACGAAGCAATAAAAGAACGAGATGTGAATGGAACCATTTTACACAGTGACCAAGGGTTCCAGTACACATCCCATGAATACCACGCAGCTCTCCAACAACATGGTATCATTCCAAGTATGTCCAGAAAATCTGCAACAGCTTAGGCTATTCCGTCAACGAAGTCATTGAAAACATATGAAAAAGTAATCGGCCGCAAACCGTCATTGAATACACCGGCCACTGCCTAGGCGACCCGGCACGCTTTGTCCACTCCTCGGAGAACATGGATAAGGAACTGGGCTGGAAAACGGAATATTCGCCTGAAGATATTATCTTTAGTGTATGAAAGCGGCATCGTGGAAATGTGGAGAAAATGCAAAGCCTCCTGCTGGAGGAGTGTTGCCAGCGGGAGGCTGAATTGCCCATCTGCGTCAATCAATCAGGGTTAAAATCCAATCTTTTAGATCAATAATGCGCAAATGTTTTGGGGACGAATCCGTACCAGTTACAATCATCGGCACTAGTGAATCTTGTTTATGAAGTCCCCCATGGCTTGCTCCTCCAACATGAGTGGGAGAGCCTTCACCGATAAATTCAAATCCTGGTTTAGCGCTTACTACAAGATAATTTCCCCCATGAGAAGTTAGCGAGCTGTACAATCGGGCCAGCGCATCCGGATATTCATCATAAAAAATCTTATTGTTCTTTACCGTAAGATTCAAAACTCCTACATCTCCTGCTATATCCCACGATTGTTCATACTCATCCACCAACGGTCCATTCGGTTTAAAAATGAGTCTTCCTTGTCGAACTCCAGATATGACGTGAACGGATTCTTTTTCCATCCAGGCAATTACATCCACTCTGTCGTCCTTTTGTAACGTTTTCGCGATATCTGGAAGTGGCACACGTTCAGGATTTAATGTATAAATAAAGGCCATTCGTTCATTAACCGCAAGCACCACCTCATCCCTATCTTTAATCCCATCTTTTAATGTCATGATTTGATAGGAACGAAGGGATTTTCTTAAATCAATTAAGGCTTTGTTCCGATCAGGGTGAATGGGCGCTTGGCCGTTGTCTCCCATTATAATCCAATAATTGTCCTTTAAAGCTTCCTCCCAAGAATCGTAGCAATCCAATACGTTTTGCAGCTGTTTGTCTACTTTGCGGATTCCCTTTATATCCATTGGGCCATTTTTATGGACGATTTTATCCATATCAGGAAAATAAACAATGGTAAAGGAAGGTAGAGAATCTGTTTTAATAAGGTATTTTAATTCTTGGACAGAAAATCGATCATTAAACCCAAATTTTTGCCAGAAATGTCCATTTCGTTTTAAAGGACTGAGTTTCGAAAAGGATCCATATGTAAGCAGCCGGCTTCCTTTTGTTTTCAACTCTTTATTCCAAGAAGTGAAAAATGTCAGTAGTCTTGGCAATTTTAGATCATGCTCTGTATTTCCACGATAAATAAGAGTATTAATGGAAGCGGTCGATTTTCCTTTCATAGACATTTCTTCATGTATGGTTTTAATTTGTTTGCTTAAATGATGATTATTCATATGATATATAATGTCCTTGAGCGATCGAATGAGGCCAAGCTTGAGCAGTTCTCTTATGTGGCTTCCGTAATTAATTAGCCGCTTTTCCTCATCATGAAACCATACTAACCCGGGGATCTTATGAATATTTGCATACGTGCCTGTTAGCAGTGAACTGTCTACCGTTACAGACATCGTCGGGAAAGGGCTCACGATGTTTGGGAAAACCTTTCCATTTTCCATAAAAAATTTGAATGCCGGAGCGGCTCCCTCTTTTATCGCCTTTTCCAGAGGCGGATACATTAAAGAATCAATAAGAAGTATAATAACGTGTTTCTTGTGCGCATATGTTGAAACGGTTTGATTCATCCTTTGCCTCCCATATCGTGAAACATTTTCATTATTTATGTTATCCAGTATTCAGGTAAAGGAAACAAGCAATACGGCGATCCGATGATAAATACATCATTATGATGTGGATACCGGCCGCCCCGACAGAAACTCCAGCCGCATTTCGTCGTTCTTTTCGGTGCGAATCGCTGCCTGTATTCTTCCACGGGAGCGGAGCTATCCAAGTGCACCAAATCGCCGGACGAACGGTAGCATAAGACATAACGCTATTGCCAGAAAAATAGAAAAGAAATGCTGCAGTTGATCGATTCCTATTAGGTCGATGAAACAACGCTCTTACCCCTTTCTTCTCAACATGGGCATGAAGTGAGAGAGATAAACTAGTCGTTGCGTGCCTGTCACCATCCGGAATTCTTTATTGAGAACAAGAAGTAACATTTTCTTCGAGAAGCTTCTCTCTTCTAAACAGCGTGTAGGAGGAGACGGATCGGAAATTTTTTTATTCCGCACAAACGAACATATGCGCTGTTGTTGATCCGTAAAAAAGGTAATGCAAAAAGTGTTCTTCCAAGCATCGTGACGTTGATGGAGCGGGAAAATCTCTGTCTTCGGTACACAGACGTTATTCGCAACTCATATTACATAATGCAAACAACAAACATGATGTCGTGAAGAAACACATACATATATAGGAATGGATCACGAACATTTTATCATCGGTTGGGTATTACTTTGATTGTCATTCCGTTGAATGGTTGCTAGAATAATGCATGCCGCATCTTTTGGCAGAAGGATATACTTTTCCAAAATAGTTCTTTATGACTTCATGTTTATGCGTGAGAGGAGTTCAGACATGTCGAAACTGTTCGTTTATATCTCCCTCGTCTTGATTATGATGATTTGGGGATTGAACGTGATTGCCATCAAGATTTTAGTCGAACATTTTTCGCCGGTGACGTTAACGTCGTTTCGGATTTTTACTGCAGGGATCGTTGTGATTCTGATTTTGCTATTCATGGGGCAGTTGCGGAAGTTAACTTGGAAGGAAGCTATGTATATTGGCATAGCCGCTTTGTTTAGTGTCGTGGCCCATCATCTTTTTCTTGCGCTCGGATTAACAAAAACGACAGCGGCCAATGCTGGCTTAATTTTAGGACTTGTTCCGCTGGTGACATCGGTATTAGCGGTCATCTTTTTAGGCAATCGGTTTACAGTGTTCCGGTTGGTTGGGATTTTCCTCGGGTTTATCGGCGTGGTGTTTGTCGTGTTAAACGGCGAAAGCGGCATTCACCATATGTCCATTGGCGATTTTTATGTATTTTTGGCCGTATTATCTCAAGGAATCAGTTTTATCATGATTAAAAAGGCAACGGTCGATGCGCGTGTGATGACAGGTTGGATGTTGTTGTTTGGGTCTTTGCTTTTATTTTTCATTAGTTTGTGGATGGAACCGAACGGCTTATCCAGCTTGGCAAACGGTACGCCATCCTTATGGATGATCTTCCTTGCTTCCGCTGTATTTGCCACTGCACTGGGCCATATGTTTTACAACCAAGCGATCCAACATATTGGTGCGGTGGAATCGGCGATTTTCATTAATTTAAATCCTTTTTTTTCTTTGCTGGGAGCTTATTTATTTCTTGGAGAATCTATTTCTCTTACACAAATGATGGGATTTATTTTGATCATGCTCGGCGTCGTCTTAGGCAGCGGTGTATTGGATGAAATCGGGGTGCTTACTCAGCGCTCGAAAGTGATGGGGAAAAAGTGCTAAAAAACGGAGCTTGTAGGGGCTCCGTTTTTTGGTAAGGATGCCTGTCACTTGTCGAACGATTGTATCGAGAACGTTCAGGGAATGACTCTTCCGTGAATAGGTTTCCAACCACAAAGCGGCGCTATGCCCGTTCCGACGTGAAGCCGAAAAACTTCCTAAGCACATGGATCGCAATGATGGCATCATCTGTTTGTTTTAATAAATGCTGATTGCGGCGCTGCAAGTGTTTGTGATCACGATTGCTAAAATGGCGGCATACTGTTTTTGAATTTAAAATGAAAGTGCTCTTGCATGGAACTTCTTCTTTCAAAATGCATTTTAAAGGACTATTCCATGCAAGAGCTATTTTATGCCCCTAGTCTTATCTGGCACCACGGGTATTATTCATCGAAACCGCTCTGGCCACTCAACATGTTTGTACCAAGGACTTTAACGATTGTGCAAACCGCCGAATCCCCTCGGGAATGAATTTGGTTTCTACTCGGCCGTAGGTAAATCGTATATATTTATGATCCGATCCTAATGTGCTTCCGGGTGCAAAAACGACGCCGTTTTTTAGAGACTCTTTGAATAGCAAGTTTTCATCTATTTCCTCATCATTTAATTTACACCATAAATGTATGCCCCCCTCTGGAACAAAGAAGCTGATTATTCCTTTCAGTTCGTTCTCTAAGGATCGTACCGTCAAGTCCCTTTTTATTTTCAGTCCTTCCCTCAAACGCCTGATGTGTTCATCAAAATGTTTGGAACTTAACAACTTTGCGGCAATTAATTGCGGAAGACTAGGATGGCTGAAATCAAATTGTTGCTTGACGTCAGCTAAGTGGTTAATAACGGTTTGCGGCCCCAAAATCCAGCCGATCCGAAGGCCGGAAGCGATAATTTTGGTCAATGAACTAACATAGAGAACCAAGCCTTCTTTATCCATCGATTTCATACTGTCGATACTTGCGCCATCGTAACCGATAATGCTGTACGGATCGTCTTCTACAATGGCTATACCAAATTTTGAGCATATTTCAAGTATTCTGCGCCTTCTTTCAAGACCAAGTGTCGTTCCTGTAGGATTTTGGTAAGTGGGATTCAGAAACAGCATCTTGAGGCGGTGTCTTTTGTGCAGTGCGATGATTTGATCTGGGTCAATTCCTTCGTTTTGTACTGGCAATAGATGCGTATGTAACCCTTCAGAATGGAAAATCGGAAGCGAATAGGCATACGAAGGATCTTCAATGGCAACTGCGTCTCCAGGTTTAAGTAAACCTCGAATAATGAGATGAATGGCCTGTTGGGCTCCGGATGTAATCAAAATGGAAGAAGGAGTAGATTCGATATTTCGATAAGTTTTCATATGCTCGGAAATGGTTTCGCGCAGTGTGATATTGCCTTGTATGTGTTCATACCCTAAATCGTTGCACAATTCTATGGAGCTGTAGATATCTTGCATTAATTTGATAGGCTGTAAATCAGAGCTTAATTCTCCTATGGCAAAATTAATAATTTGCTCGTCCGTTCGAATAAACCGATAAATTTTCTGATTTAGCGGGTTATTTGGTGGATAGTAGCCTTGTTTCACATACATATCCCAATTAGGGGATCGTTTTGTTCTGCTTCCCAGCATATCTCGGTTTACTACTGTTCCGTGTCCTATTATACGATGCACAAGTCCGGCGGATCGTAGTTCCTCGAAAGCGTTGGTGACCGTACTTCTGTTAACCTTCCATTGATTTGCTAAATCACGTTCGGAGGGCAAACGGCTCCCCGGTGGAAACTCACCGTTTAAGATTCTGGATTCCAAATAATTAGCGATTTGTTTATATAACGGGATTTTGCTTGTTCTATCTGGTCTCCATTCCATTTTGTCCCCCTCCTTAGTATAGAAAATGAATAAACGATTTTATGTTATAAAATCTAACAAGAAATTAATGAATGGAACATTGGATAATTAACAACGATTTCAAGTGCCCTTTCTAAAAATTTTAGAATAAAAATGGAAAAAACCTTAATATCCTTGTAAGAAAAGATTACATAAATAATTGATAAATCAAAATTGGCTGGTAAAAAAAGAGATAAAATGGCTCGTTACATATTCATTATTACCTATTATTATAATTTATGTAAATATAAATGACATTGAAAGTAATAAAATATTACATTTAATAGGAGGAGTTGTATGAATTCAAATGAACATGTGAAACAAGAAGTCGCGCCTGCTACTCGTTTGGAATCGTTGTTAGTAGATCTTCAGAATAAGGGGCTGCGTACGGAGGGGCTTACAAAGGGAGGCAGAAGGGGGGGGGCAGGACCGACGGATGATCAGGCTTTTCTGCTGGAGGGGCAGGCTGTTATGATCCCTACGCTGAATGGGCCGGCAGAGCATTCTCCCTATTCTTTAGCTCAAGGACCCTCGGGTCTGTTACTTCAATATGAAGGAAAGTCTTTGCCGTTCACTTTTATAGAAGCTGTCCGGCGCCCTAAATTTTATGAATTAAGTACCAAGGATGGAATTCCCTATCACAAAATCGCCGTCCTGCACGGAGCAGATGTGCTGGCGAGTACCGTCATTCAAAACTGTATCCGCTGGGCGCCAGATAAGCGATGCAAATTTTGCGCCATTGGCCATTCTTTGGAGCAGGGAAGCACCATTGCGAAAAAAAAGCCGGAGCATCTTGCCGAAGTGGTTAAAGCAGCGGAAGAGCTTGATGGAATTAAGCACATTACGTTGACGACAGGCACGCCTAACGAAACAGACCGGGGGGCTCTGTATTTAGCCGAATGCGTAAGAAGTATCCGTCAAGTCAGCCAGCTCCCTATTCATGTTCAGTGCGAGCCTCCGGATGACGATTCATTGTATCAAGTATTAAAAGATGCCGGTGCCAATTCCATTGGCCTCCATGTGGAGTCTTTTGATGAAGAAGTTCGGCAAAAGGTGATGCCATCCAAGTCCCAGATTTCGCTTGAAGTGTATTTCCAAGCGTTTGAAAAAGCGGTGGCCGTCTTCGGCAGAAATCAGGTAAGCACGTATGTCATTATAGGGCTTGGAGAGGACTTGGAAAAAACGCTGGAAGGGTGCCGAAGGGCAGCTAAGTTAGGTGTCTATCCATTCGTTGTTCCGCTTCGCCCTCTCCGTGGAACAGAGCTGGAAAATGTGAGCCCTCCATCTAGTGAGTTGATGCTTGAAGTTTACCGACGCGTGGCCGCTATACTGCAGGAAGAGAATTTATCCTCCGCAAACAGCTCGGCCGGATGCGCGAAATGCGGCGCTTGTTCCGCTCTTTCATTATTCGAAAAATTAGGATAAAGGAGAGGAATAATGAAGATCTGCGAGATTAGAGTAGCCGAAAGTGAAGAAGAAATTCAGAAAGCCTTAGAGTTAAGAAGAATGGTATTTGTGGATGAACAGCACATATTTGAGGAAGATGACTTGGATGAGTATGATAACGGGGCTATTTATTTAAATGCCTGGTTACGAGGGAAAGAAGTTCTCATAGGAACGGTTCGCTGTTACCGCGATAAAGAAAAGCCGAATGTGTGGTGGGGAGGAAGGCTTGCTGTGCACCCGGATTACCGGACCAGAGGGATTGGGGTCTACTTGATCCGGGCTGCGATTGAAACTGTCAAGAATCAACGGGCCAGTCGCTTTTTAGCATCTGTTCAACTTCAAAATATAGAGTTGTTTAAAAAATTAGGATGGGAGCCTATAGGGGATACGTTTATCTTCCATGGGCGCCCGCATCAAATGATGGAGGTGGATCTTAATGTGTTGCATGCATCACCACAATCCGCCGGGCGGCGGCAGCAAGCAATGGGAACATAGTGCACCATCCGCTGGGGAGAACAAATTACAGGAAGAAAAGCCCCTGACCATGGGGTTTGGCCGAAAAGTTTATAGCGTCCACAATCATGTCGGAGTTTTAGATCCGTGGCCATTCTATGAATCGGAAGAACCGATCTCGCCCGCGGATCCCGGCCCGGCAACTTCGGAAGAATTGACCCGATTTATGGAATGCAGGGGAATAGAAAAATGTCTCATCATGCCTAATTACGGGATTCCTGTTCAAGAACAGCCTTTTAGGCTTAATGAATTGGTCGTTCGGCTGTGCCGGGAAGGCAAAGGTCGGGTTGCCGGTGCATTATGGGTATCCGGATTGCCGCAGAACCGTGAATTAACGGAAAAAGCCTTAACGATGCTGGATGAACCAGGCATTCGCGCCCTGAAGATGAGCTACTTGCTGGGAGGTACTCCTGACCCGAGAAAATGGGATGAAGCAACCTTACAGCTCCATGAAAAGATTTTCAATGAGGCAAGAGAAAGAAATATTCCAATTCATTTTCATACAAGCCCAGGAGGGAGTTCAGATATAACCAATTTTTTTGAGTTGATCAAACGTTACGGCAAAGATCTTAAAATCCACTTGGTACATATGGGGGGAGGTGTGAGCGGCCACATCCGGCTTATTTCCCAATGGCGAGATCTCATTGAAGGCGGATACCAAGTCTATATTGATTCAAGTTGGGCCATCGGCTTTGCCGTACGCAGACTATTGAAGGAAATAGATCAAACAGGAATCGGCGTTGATCGCTTTTTATTCGGGTGTGATGAGCCTTGGAGCGATTATGAAGGTGAGTTTTGGAAAATTCAAGGTGCCCCAATCTCCGATGAAATTAAAGAACGGGTTTTTTGGGCGAACGCAGAAGAGCAGTATTTTAGCAAGTTGGTCTAAGAGCTAATGCTTTTTCATCATAAATTAAATGATTATTTTGGGAGGTTATGAAAATGGCAAATTTAAATGAAAACGAATTGAAGTCCCTGAATGAAATCCCGCATCCGAGTTTACCGGAAGGAACGAAATTGTATGGAGATACCAAAGTCTTCCCTGACTACAAAGCAAACCCTGGAGAGAAGCTTTTAGTTTTAGTGCATGGTATTGCCCATGAATCTTCCTTATCTTACGTGGCAATCTTGCAAGCCATTCGTGCCCAGCGCAAAGGGTTTGAAACAGCCATCTATTTATACGGAACAGGGGCCATTAACGCTACAGCTACCCGGGGCTTTCCAACGGTCGGCAAATCGGCTTTTGGAGGGATGTTAAATATTAATGAAAGCTTGGCTACGTTTATCAAAGAAGGGGGAAAAGTTTATGTTTGCCGTTTTGGATTAAGTTTGCATGGCATTCGGGAAGAGGATCTGATTGAAGGGACTATACCGGTTCACCCGTTGGATCTTCTGGACTGTCTCATTGAGTATCATCGCGCCGGAGCATTTATTTTTAGCACGTTCCAGATTTAATTACTATGAAGAGGGAGTTGAATACCGATGTCTATATACTTGGGAAATGAATTGGTTTCGCCGAATTATTTCACTGTTACGTCCGAAATGGTACCGCCGCGGAGCTGGAATCCTAGTCCGCTTGTTGAGCAAGCCGTTAGAGCCAGAGGTTATGTGGATGCAGTGGATCTTAGTGATAACCTGTTGGCTATTGCCCGATTGTCACCTGTTGTTGGTGCCTTTTTTATCCGTCAGGTGGGGATGGAACCGATTGTGCAGATTAATCTGCGGGACCGTAACCGAATGGGGATTCAAAGCGATCTGATGGGATTGGCAGCTTTAGGAATCAAAAATATCACGATTTTGGGAGGCTATCCAGCAAAGATCGGAACAGAGCCAAACGCTAAAGAGGTTTATGATATGGAGACAATGGAACTCGTGCGCTATGTACGCCGCTTCGTAGATGAAGGAAAGCTGTTTGACAATACCGTGATGGAAGAAGCTCCGCAGATGGCGATTGGAGTCGTTGAAAATATCGCCGGCAAACCAGTCAAGGAATTGATTGACCGTTTGGAAGCAAAAATAGATGCCGGTGCCAATTTTGTTCGTACACAGTTGGTATTCGACATTGAACTGTTGGAAGAGTGGATGGAGGAAGCACGCCGCCGGGGTCTGCACGAACGTTCATATATTATGGCTAGTATCTTGCCACTAAGGGATGCAGACCATGTGGATGCAGTGTTAAAAATTCCGGGTATTGCGATTCCGGAAAACATCATTAAACGAATCAAAGAGGCGAATTCGCCTGATGAAGGAACGAAGATGGTGGTGGAGTTGATTCATAAACTTCGAAATATCGATGGAATAAGGGGAATTCATATCCGGCCGCTTGGAGGCATGGACCACTTTGTAAGCAAGATTGTGAGAGAGGCAGGATTAATGAATCGGAAACTGGAGAAAGTGACAGAATATGTGTCTTAATCATAGAGAATTAGCCAGGTCAAATTGACTGTTTGGGAGGTGGCTAAGATATTGAAGATCGCACTCTATACCTATTCGACAAGGCCGAGAGGCGGTGTTGTCCATACATTGGCTTTGGCTGAGGCGTTACAAGATGCGGGGAATGAAGTGGTCATCTATTCTTTGTCACGAAATGGATCGAGCTTTTTTCGTCCCGTAAAAACGGCTGTCAAGCTTATCCCCTTTTCTTCCCGTTCCGATGAAGAATTTGAGTCCCGCATTCTTCGGTATATCGATACGTATGTGGAGGCGCTAGAAGAGGAACCGCTTGATACTTTTGATATTCATCACGCTCAGGATTGTATCAGTGCAAACAGTTTGTATCAACTAAGAGAGAAGGGGGCAATCCCCTTCTTCTGCCGGACTGTTCATCATTTAGACGATTTTACGAGTCCTGTTTTGGTTCAGTGTCAAAACCGTTCGGTTGTCGAACCAGATGCTTTAATTACGGTCAGCCGTTATTGGCAAGATCGTTTGGAATCTATATATGGACGGACTTCGCAGGTTATTTATAACGGCGTTGAGCAACGTTTTTTTCAAGAAGCGGGAAACAGGGCACTGATGCGTGATAAGCATGAGTTAGAGGGAAAAACGGTCTTTCTGACGATCGGCGGGATCGAACCGAGGAAAAACACTCTGAGAATCCTGCGTGCCTATGCAAGAGTAAAAGAAGTTGTCCCGGAAAGTGTGCTTCTCATTGTTGGCGGGGATACGCTGTTTGATTACCAGTATTATAGGAAGTCTTTTTTTGAAGAATTGAGCCGCTTACCATCCTATGTTCAGGAAGGAGTACGAATTGTAGGGTCCGTTGATAATCAAACGTTATTTCACCTTTACCACATTGCCGATTGTTTCGTTCAACCTTCCATCAAGGAAGGATGGGGATTGGCAATTCTTGAAGCTATGGCTGTCGGTGTTCCAGTCATTGCCTCAGACATCCCGGTATTTCAGGAGTATTTAGCTGATTCTCATAATGCGTTATTGGCAAACCCTGAGGATGATGAGGCCATTGCCCGGCAGATGATCCGAGCAGTTAGAGAAAAAGACCTTGCCGACACGCTTATTTTGAACGGAAAGGCAACGGCTAGCCAATATACATGGATGGCTGCTGCTAAAGAACATATGAAGCTTTACAGGAGGATGATGAATCGTGGGCGCGCTGCACTCCCTAGTTCGTGAATTGCAAGATTTCATCGGTGTAACTCGAAAAAAGGCGATCCAATCGCCGTTGAAAGCATTTCAAAATGTATGGAATTTCGGTTCTACCTTGGATCCGATTGGAGATGATGCAGCGATTCTGGTCACGGGAAACGAGTACCTCCTTCTGTCTTGTGATGCCATTTATCCGCAGTTGGTAGCCGTTGAACCTTTCTGGGCCGGTTATTGCTCTGTCTTGGTGAGTGTCAATGATATCTATGCGATGGGGGGAAAGCCGACTGCCGCGGTTAATTTGTTGAGTGCTCCTGATGATAATATGTCAGAAACGATTGCTCAGGGTATGGCAGAGGCTTGCCGGAAGTATGGGGTTCCTATGGTCGGCGGGCACTATTTGCCGGAAGAAACAGCAGGAGTGGCGACGGCCATGGTTGGGAGAGCCACCCATCTATTGCGTTGTTTTCATGGCCGGCCAGGTCAATGGCTGATGGTCGCGGTCGATCTGGAAGGCCGCCAGTTTAAGAATTATTTGCAGTGGGATAGCACGAGCTTCCGTACGCCGCAAGATCTCCAAAGCAAGCTGGCTGTTTTGCCGATAATTGCTGAACTTCAGTTGGCTACTGCTGCCCGCGATATCAGCAACGCAGGGCTTATTGGAACATTAGCTATGTTGGCTGAAACTTCAGGATGCGGTGCGCGAGTTGATCTGGACAGCATACCTAAACCGTATAACGTAGATTTTTCTAAATGGATAAAAATGTTTCCGGGATACGGATTCATTTTGGCCGTTGATCCTGAGCAAGCGGACAAAGTTCAGGCGCTTTTCCAGAAAGAACAGATTACAGCACGAGTCATTGGTGAATTAACAGAGGCCCCCCGCATTCTCCTTCATTCGGAAGAGGGGGAAGCGGTTCTTTTCGATTGGTCTAAAGAATCATTAGTGGTAGGAGATTATGGAGGTTAGGATTATGGGCAGGTTAGAATCTGTTAAAGTGGCGGCCGTTCAATTCGAATCACACTTAGGCGATTTGGATGGAAATCGGCATCGTATGCTGGAGTTGGCCGAAGAAGCGGCGGAAAACGGCGCGAGATTGATTGTTTTCCCTGAAATGGCCACGTCAGGGTATATCTTTGAGAACCGCCAAGAAATCGCTCCCTATGTGGAACCGATCCCTGGCCCTACAACGGAACTTTTCCAAGCCGTGGCTAAAAAGTATTCCTGCTATCTAGTCATCGGGCTACCAGAGGTCGATCCAATTACCGAAATTTTTTACAATTCAGCCGTATTGATCGGTCCTGAAGGAGTGGTCGGGCGCTACCGGAAAACGCATCTTTTTGCTGCCGACCCCCGTTGGGCCCGCGAAGGCAATGAAGGGATCCCTGTATTCTCCACCAAAATTGGGAGTATAGCTATGCTGATTTGCATGGATGCGATGTATTTTGAACCAGCAAGAATAGCCGCACTCAAGGGAGCGGATATTATTGCTTTTCCGACGAATTGGGTAGGGGAGAGGAATAATCCTCCGAGCAAAACTTGGTCTTTGCGAGCCATGGAAAATGGCCTTTGCTGGGTAGCCGCTAACCGTTGGGGACAGGAACGCGGGGCACAGTTTACGGGAGGAAGTGCAGTCATTGGTCCTGAAGGCGAGGTTCAGGATTGGAAGTTGTCAGGAGATGGGATTGTATACGGCGTATATCAACCTCATGGCGACCGAAAACGGAGAATACTGGAGTTCCGGCAGCCGAAAGCTTATCAGGACCTGCTCCTGCACCCATATCTTTGGAAGGAAGGAGCGACTCGCCCTATCCCGCCGCAAGTATCTTTCGAGGTCTGCGTCGCTCAGCTATCGAATCGCGGAACACTGGAACAGTGGCTGTCCAATGTTTCGAAATGGTTGGAATCGCACAAGAACGAAGCAAATTTCAAGCATCGGTTAATCATTTTGCCTGAGATGGACATCACTGGAGCAGAGGGGACGGAAACGAGTCTCGAATTCTATCAACATTCTCTTCATTCCATCGCTTCCAAATATGGAGTGTATATTGTTGCTGCGGTCCCACAAAATATAGACGGGCATCGCGTGCCAACAGCCTTTCTTTTAGGACCGGAAGGCTGCATAGGAACCTATCAGCAAGTCCATAGGGATGCTTTAGGACGAGGGGGATATGGAAGCTTAGGATTCTGTACGCTGGAGCTGCCGTTTGCCAGAATCGGTCTTCTCACGGGGGGAGATGCGGAATTTCCGGAATCCTACCGCATCTTGGCCAAACAGGGAGCGGATCTCATTGCTGTTTCGGCCAGTGGTACAGAGACGTATCATTCTTGGATGCAACGCATCTGGGCGCATGAAAATGATGTCATCATGGCAGTGGCTGAACCTTGCGAATATGGTAGAAGTCTCCTATTCCTGCATCGTCAGTTGGACTGCGAAGGGCAGCCGGATCGGGAAGAAGTCCTAAGTGGAATCTTTTTGCCGGAAATGACTTCTTTAGCACGGAGCAGACCTTTTTTAAGGCGTTTGAAAAACGAATTATATGATCTGCTAGTACTAAACAAGACCAATTGAAAAGGAGATGGGGACAATGAAATTGCTTGGTATATCAGGGACGATTACAGGTTCAAAAACTCTCGCTGTGGTGGAAAAAGTCATCGAACTAGCCCGCCAATATGATCCGCAGATCGAAACGGAAATATTGGATCTCAAAAAGTTTGATGTTCAATTTTGCGATGGCCGCCATCCTAGTACATATGAGGGGGATACCAAAAAAGTCATTGATATGGTAAGCGCTGCGGATAGTTATATCATCGGTACGCCGATCTTCCAGGCCTCCTTATCCGGGGCGTTAAAGAACCTGTTTGATTTGGTTCCTCCCTCTGTCTTTCGGAACAAGGTGATCGGTTTTATTGCGACGGGAGGAACGTATCAGCATTACTTGGTCATTGAAAATCAGTTAAAACCGATTGCCGGATATTTTCGGGCGTATATCGCCCCGGATTATGTTTATGTCCATACCGACCACTTCAATCGGAACAACGAGATCATCGATGATGATATAAAATTGCGAATGGCGAACTTGGCTAAAGAAGTGGTTCATATGAGCAAAGTGTTAGCCCCATTGGGAAAATTATAAGGAAAGGACATAAAAGGGTAGGAAGAAGCGATAAAGGATCGTTTAGCGGACAGCAAAGCCATTGCTGTGATTACGACTCCGGCATTGATAGGACGGATTTATTCCAACGCCTACATTTGCCGATAGAAGTATGATGAAATAAAATGTCCAAAGTACGAAAAAGGGTATATATGTGATGATTCATGCTGCTCGCTTGAGCGATATTTTTGAAAAAGAACATGAAGCATATGCGGAAAGGAAAAAGCGAAATTCCGGGATCGGAACGAAATGAAGGCAAGCATTGCCCCTGCCAATGCAAGGCTGGACCGGTTTCTTCCACCAGAAGAAGCGTTCATCCATCTGCAAATATATTCTTTGCAAAGCAATTCGACCATGGCCATCCGGCAAATACCTAAACTGATGGAAAAAAGAGAAAGCCGCACGGAAAATGCCACCTGCCCTAGTGCGGCTTTCTTTTATTGGCTAACCAAGGGCGTTGATTGCGGGGGTTTTCTATCGAGCGTTTGGCGGTTTCCTTTTATGAGGAAGGATGCATATGTATGATGGGGCAGTTGCTGGCTGGATTTCCCCATTCATCGGCGGGAAACGATGATGATACACAAATGCGTGGAAATTTGTTAAAATTTTATGTATATTCTGTAAAATGCAAACCGCTGTTTTTCGGAAGCCGGAGAGGCGTTCTTCGTAAAAATTTACATAAACGAAACAAAATCACTAAATATGTAAAGTAATCTATATATTAGAACAAGCAGTTTGCCGACCGTTCCATAACCGAAAGAATGGGGGAGAGCGTAGTGAAGAAGATAAAAGATGCCTTGCCTTTGTATGAAACGAAGAGGCGGCCGGACTGGAAACTGTATGTTTCTTTACCGGTTTTATCGTGGGCGTTGTATGATTTTGCGAATACGATTTTTTCCTCGAATGTAAATACGATTTTTTTCCCGCTTTATGTTTCGGAAACGGTGGGAAAAAGCGAGAGCCTGAACCAGATCGCCAGTACATTTATTTCGTATGCGAATGCGTTAGCCTCTTTCTTTTTAGTTATATTTTCTCCTTTATACGGCACATGGATTGACCGGACTGGGAGAAGAAAGAAATGGCTTGGGATATTTACAGTTCTTTCGGTTGCGGCGACTTTGCTCATGGGCGTTGCCGGATATTCGAACGATGCGAATTTCATTTTTGGATTGCCAGCGTCTTTTGTCATAATCGTGCTTTTATTTGTCGCGGCAAAGTTTTTTTACCATTCGAGCCTCGTTTTTTATGATTCCATGATTTCTAGTTTGGGAAATAAACAGGAAATTCCGCTCATCTCCGGTTTTGGCGTTGCCGTCGGATATGTCGGAACGCTTGTCGGGCTTGCCGTGTATCCGTTTGTTGGCGAAAAGGATTACTACCGGGCTTTTATTCCAAGCGCCCTTTTGTTTCTCCTTTTTTCTTTGCCGCTTTTTTTCTTTGTCAAAGAAGAAACCGCTGCGCTAAAGCAAAAGGCCGGATTTTTTGCGGGCTATCGGGATATTTATGCGACGTTTAAAGAAATGAAAAAGTATCAAAACATTTTTACTTTCATGATTGCTTATTTCTTTTTAAATGACGCTATAGCGACAACGATCGCCATCATGTCCGTTTATGCTAAGGCCATAGCTGGGTTTACGGCGGGGGAATTTATCCTTTTATATTTAGTTTCCACCGTTTCTAGCATTATAGGTTCCTTTCTTTTTGGCTATATTACGAGAAGCAAAGGGGCAAAAAAAGCGGTTTTGTATGTCGGCATCATGATGTGCGTCGCCCTGGCGATAGGGGCGTTTGCTTTTTCCAAGCTGTCTTTTTGGATCGCTGGAAGTTTGTTCGGCGTCAGTTTAGGAGCGATGTGGGTCACTTCGAGAACGTATATAGTCGAACTTTCGCCGAAAGACAAGCAAGGGCAATTTTTCGGATTGTTCGCTTTTTCCGGAAAAGTGTCGGCCATCATCGGTCCGGCGATTTACGGAAGCATTACCCTCCTTCTTCATTCGTATGGAAATATTGCCAATCGGTTGGCGATGGGATCGCTGCTGGTGATGGTGCTCCTTGGCATTTTCTTTTTGCGAAAGGTAAAGCCGCAGGCGCCTGCCGAGCCGGGAATCTAACGGGAGATTTTATGGAGGCCTGTTACTTGTCAGCCTTGAATTCCATGCGATTGATTTGTCGCAGTTTATGATACAATGGAAGAAATATCGACGGGAGATGAAAAAGTCGGCAGAAGTACCGTGGCTGATGATGTTGTCGGTGGTAGACGTTTGAAAAAAGTGTGGGATGAAGAATTTGTTTATGAATGTCTAGCTTCGGCGGCTATCCCCTCGCGACGCTTCGGCCCCGCTGCGGCGGCGGCAGCCTCCTCGCGGGTCCTCCAGCGCGTTTCGGGGATAAGCGAGCCGCTTACGCTTTTCGATGAATTGGAGGAGTGGGCGATGAATGAACAAGAAATTCGCGAAGCGTTAGAAGAATGGGAGAAGTTAAGCGTCAGTCCGGAAAACCGCTACGCGTATGAAATGCGGCTGAAATGGCTGCGTGACCAGCTTTCCAATCTTCTTGGGGAGCGGCGTGCCGGTTTGGAAGAAGGGTTGAAGAAAGGGAGGGAGGAGGAACGGAAGAAAATGATCAGGCATATGGCGGCGAAAGGAATGACGGCGAAAGACATTCCCGATCTCACTGGCCTTGCGGACGAGGAAGTGCGAAAGTGGATGAAATAGGATAGACACAACCATTGTATGGGTGCCTGTCATTTGTCGAATAAGCTTGGCAACGCTTAGACTTATTCCTCCAAAAAAATGATGGAAACGTGCGAAAAAGGAACGGGCGTAAGGCAGTATTGAATCTACCGACCGCCGCCCGGACGCCCTAGCGCGCCTTGTTACCTCATTGCAAAAAATTATGAAGAACTTGGATGGAAAGCGGAATATTCGTTGAGATACAAATTATCGAAAGCGCGTGGAAATGGCATCGTCGAAAAGGGTGAGAAGGGAAGACGACTCTTGTTGCAAGGATGACTTGTTCGTTCGTTATAGCTTGCATGTTATAATCGTAATAGCAACGGACGACATACGTGGGGGAGGCAATAGTTATGATCAAAGCCGTGCGTGGAGACATTACCAAGCTTCAAGATGTTTCGTACATTTGCAACGCAGCAAACGGAATCGGCCCGATGGGGGGAGGAGTTGCGGCTGCGATTCGCAAAGCCGGCGGCAAAGAGATTGAGACAGAAGCGATCAAAGTTTGTCAGGAGCAAAATCCGATGCCAGGCGATCTTTATGTCACCCATGCGGGAACCCTTCCGTTTCAAGGAATCATTCATCTTGTAACGATGAAACAGCCGGCAGGGGCGACCTCTTATGACATTGTTAAAACATGTTTAAACAATTTAGTCGCTTACTGTCAACAACACGGCATTGACAAGGTAGCCCTTCCAGCGTTAGGAACAGGGGTAGGAAATTTGGATAAAACAAAAGTCGCCGCCATCTTCAAAGAAGTGTTGGAGCCGGTGAAAGACATTGAATTTATCGTTGTTGATATTGACGAAGAATTTATCACATTATTCGTTGGAAACAGTAATGTTAACTAAAAAGAGCGGAGCACCTTCTTTGGTGTTCCGCTCTTTTGGTAGTTTATTGGAGCTTGTTCGGAGCGAAGGCGGTCGATTCCCGCTTAATCAGTTTCGTCGAAAGAAGAATTTCTTGAAAAGGTTCGTTTTTATTTTCCAGCCTCCATAAAAGAAGTTCTACCGCTCTTTTTCCATATAAATTGAGATCGATGTCCACAGTTGTTATTTTTGGAATCGAAATTTGCGAAAGTTGTCCGTTGTCGTAGCTGCAAACGGACGCCTGGGCTGGAACTTTGATTCCTTGCTGCTGCAAGCTGGAACTAACGAAAAAGCCGAATCCATCATTGACGCAAAACCATGCCGTTGGCTGTTGCTTTAGCTGGCGTATATAGTGGGATATTACCTTTTCGTCTTCTTTGGCATGGTGAAATATGAATTCTTCCTTCGGTTCGATCCCGTAATCTTTAAGGGCAAGCAAATAACCTTCGTATCGCTCCTGATAGCTTGGCGAGCAGTCGATGTCCCCCACAAACGCAATCTCTTTATGATTGAGCTCAAGTAGGTGCTGAACGGCCATATACGCTCCAAAACGGTTGTTGGTTAATACGGCGTCCGCTTGGATGTTCGGATGGTGGTGATCGACGAGAACGGTGGGAATGCCCGTCGCTATGACTTTATTAATATATTTCGTGCTGATATGCGAGAGGATCAGGACGCCATCTACTAATTTATCTTCAATAAAAGAAGGCAAAATCAGCTCTTCTTTTTGTTTTTGGTTGATTGATTGAATATGCAGTTTCATCCCCCGTGATAACACTTCTTTTTCAATGCTTAAGTATATTTCACCAAAAAACTTGAGTGAAAACGTGCGATCAGAGGCGATGAGGGCAATGCTTCCTGCTTTTCCTCCCCGAGGCTGTTTCCGTGATGATGGATATTGGTACCCCATTTCTTTCGCAACGCGTTTTACCAGCTCTCTTGTTTCTTTGCTCACTCCGTCTTTTCCCCGCAAGGCTTGGGAGACGGAGTTTTTCGATATATTAAGGCGGTCTGCGATGTCTTGCATCGTTACTCTTTTTTTCATTGTTTTTTTCATTGGCTACACCTACTGTCTTGATTTACTGCTATCCATTATACAAAAATCAGCTGCTGATTTTAAAATTTTTCTCGATTTCCTGAAGCAAACGGTTCATTACCAGCATGACGATAAAGCAGAACGGTCCATGAAGAAATATATGGATAAAACGGAAAGTGTAACGTTACTTACAATTTCATTATTACATGATTTTTATTTATGGTCAATTACGGCATTACTGACAAAAATTAATTTTCCAGAGTAAACACGCATGATCAATAAAAGAATAATCTGTTATATATAAGGAAAGTTTTATTAATACCATCGAATGAAAGGTATTGACTAAATGGTTTTGTAATGTGACAATTCCTATTGTAATTTGTTTAGTAATGGAAAGCACAATTTCATTGATCATATATCATATCGATTTGGGAGGAGTTTTATGCTATTTAGGAAACCTTCGATCAAAACATGCGAGGCATTATTGGAAGAGTTCCGATATGCGGCGCAGCCGTTTAAGGCGGAAAAACTAGTGTTTACGGGCGTGGGAGAAAGAGACGTGTATAATATTTCCGCGCCGTTTGAAGATGAGGGAGAGCTGGTCATTGCCGGTCGAGTGGAGTCAAGAGATAGCGAACACTCGGAAGTTTATTTCTTTGTCCAGCGGGATGATGGGAAATGGACGCCAAGGGAAGGAGCGCCTGTTTTTGCCCTACAAGATCCTTTTGTTTCGAAAATTCATGGCCATTTAGTTTTCGGCGGGGTGCAAATTTTCCCTCATCCAACCATCGAGGGCAATTTAGGCTGGAGAACGGTTTTTTACAGAGGGAAGAATGTCGCTAGTTTAAAAGAGTTTGCCAAAGGGCCGGATGGGATGAAAGATATTCGCTTAGTCGAGCTGAAAGACGGGTCGATCGGCGTGTTTACACGCCCGCAAGGAGAAAAAGGAGGACGCGGAAAAATTGGATTTACCCGCATCGCGTCACTAGATGATTTGACGATCGAAGTGATCGAAGGTGCTCCGCTCTTGGATAATCAATTCATCGATGAAGAATGGGGCGGGGTCAATGAACTGCACTTGCTTGCGAATGGGCTGGTCGGCGTTCTCGGACACATTGCCTATTTGGATAAAGAAGGCAACCGCCATTATTATCCGATGGTGTTTGTATTGAACCCGGATACGATGGAAACTTCGAATATCGAATTGATCGCGACGCGTTCGCATTTTCTCGAAGGCCCCGCAAAGCGGCCGGACCTTGTCGATGTCGTATTTAGCGGCGGATTAATTCGGAAAAAGGATGGAACGGCGGACCTCTATGCGGGAATTAGCGATGCGGAAGCACAAAAAATTACCATTGTCGATCCATTCATTAAATACGAAAGGCAGGAATAGACATGCACATTTATCGGTACGAAGAAAATCCGCTCATTACCCCGAAAGATGTTCCGCCCTATCATGAAGGATTTGAAGTAATCGGAACATTTAACGCGGGGGTGACGAAGTTTCAAGATGAGATTATTTTGCTTCTTCGCGTGGCGGAACGGCCGGTGTCGCATGATGAGAATATCGTGAAAGCGCCTGTGTTTAATCCCGATACAGGGTTAGTGGAAATATACGAATTTCGCAAAGATGATCCAAGATATGATTTTTCCGACCCGCGGGTGATTAAGAACGCTTCGACAGGCCAGTTTGTTTACTTGACGTCTTTGTCTTATTTGCGCATTGCCCGCAGCAAGGATGGAAGACATTTTACCGTGGAGGACAAACCGTTTGTGTATCCGTCTAATCAACTCGAAGCATTTGGGATAGAAGATCCGCGCATTACATTGATTGACGGCACCTATTATATTTACTTCAGTGCGGTTTCTCCTAAAGGGGTAGGGGAAGCGATGGTATCGACAAAAGATTTTCAGCAAATCACGCATCATGGGATGATTTTCGCGCCGGAGAATAAAGATGTGCTGATTTTTCCGGAAAAAATCAATGGAAAATACTACGCATTGCATCGCCCGGTACCGAAGAGCAATGGTTCGCCGGAAATATGGATTGCCGAGTCCGATAACTTGCTGTATTGGGGGAACCATCAGTTTTTGTTTGGATTGCGGGAAGATAAGTGGGATAACGGACGCATCGGCGGCGGAGCCGTTCCGATCAAAACGGAGCGCGGCTGGCTTGAGCTGTATCACGGCGCTTCTAAAGATGATCGTTACTGTATGGGAGCGGTTTTACTGGATTTGCATGACCCGACCAAAGTGATCGCCCGTTCGGAACAGCCGATTTTAGAGCCGGAAGCAGATTATGAAACGAACGGATTTTTCGGCAATGTCGTGTTTTCGTGCGGGGCGATTGTCGAAGGAGATATGGTGAAAATGTACTATGGGGTAGCGGACACTTCCATGGCTTGCGCGGAGCTTCGTTTAAGCGAAATTTTGGATTCGCTTACGTATTTTTAACATTTTTCCCGATTCATCTCCCTTCCTCTAAACGGAGTGAAGGAGGGAGATGAATCGGGAAGTTTTTGATTCCAAAAAACGAACATATGTGCTATAATCAAATCATCGATCAGGCAAAGAGGGGAATGCTCATGCTTCGTGGCCAAAACGTTTTTCGGTGCCTGTCACTGAAAGGAAAAGCCAAACCATGATGCCCGTGCCCACTCCCGTTTTTGTTTGAAGACAAACAGGAGCGAGACGGCAAGAATTGATGCGGTGCGACTTCATTTTTCAGAACCATTGGTGTTTATGGTATAATCAAAAAAACAACGGCATGGCCGAAATTGTAAAGAAGGTGAAACTATTGGCACTGATTTCGCGGAATGCTCCGTGCCCGTGCGGGAGCGGTAGAAAGTATAAGCATTGCTGCGGCAAGACAAAAACCGTTTCATTGCAGTCGATCGTGGAACGGGAGCTAGAGGAATGTGTGCTCGATGTATTGGCGTATGCAGCGGACCGTTATGAAGACGAGATCGTTCCGTTTCTCGAAGAGTGGGAGACGGAAGAGCTGCCGGAAGCGCTGGCGATTGGAATCGAACTGTTTGTCACCAACTGGGCGATTTTCTGCCTTCCGCTAGAAGGCGAAAACACAACGATTTTCGCTTCTTATTTGCAAGACCGGCGCAGTGCGCGCTGGCGTCCGGCGGTACGGACGCAAATCGAGTCGTGGCAAGGCGCGGTGCCGTCGTTCGACGAGCTCATCGGCCGCGATGGGGAGCGGAATTTGTTCGTCCGGGATGTGCTGACCGGGGAAGAAAAGCAGGTCCATATTTTCGAGGCCGATGAAGTGCCGGAGATGGAAGAAGGGGATATCCTTATCGGTTTATTAGTGCCATATGGACAAGCGTATACGTATTTCACGACGCTGCTTGCGTTTCCACGCAATAGTGCCGGACGGTTGATCGCCGCACTGCGCCAAGAGCAGGAGCAGCACGGGGAAACCGATGGCCGCGCGTTTTTGTGCCACGCTTTTCCAGAGGCGATGGGTCTTGCGGTGAGACTGCTCATTTGGGAGTTCGTGCGGCAAATGGAATGGGAAAAGCCGGAATACGAGGCGGTGATGCAGGAGCTGGAGCGCCGTCTCCCGAATGACCAAGAGGAGGCGCTGGTGCGGGCGCATGCCGTCTGGCGCATGTATTGCAATAAGGAGCATCCGCGTATCGGCCATCCAGCAGTATATGCGGCCGCCCTCCATTATTTCGTCTGCGCCATAGCGGGCGAGGAAGAGTTGGAGGAAGAGGAGGTCGCCTGCTTATACGAGGTGCCGCTTGACAAGATGTCCGCCAAAGTGGACGATTTGATGCTCTTTTCTTTCGACAGCATGATCGATGATGACGACGAAGAGTGGGACGATGAAGATTTGGATTTTCTCGATGATGACGACTGGGAGCTGGATGATGAGGAGGACGTTTTTGCTGACGATTATTGGGACCTTTCCGATGAGGACGGGTGGCTCTTCGATGACGATGGGGAAGAGGACGAAATCGACTTATTGTTTGACGAGCTGATGGCGAAAATGGAGGAGCTGCTCGAGCGGGAAGGCTGGGATGAGAAAAAGGTGATGAAATTAACCGAAGACCTGGTGGCCGAATGGGTCGCTGCAGGGGAGATCGATGAAGCTGACGCCGAGCTAGTCTGTGAGGCGATGCAAGCGCTAGCGCTCGAAGTGATGCGGGCGCAACACAAAGGCTAGCCGCGGCCGAAATCGAGAGCGCATGGACGATGGAAAAGCGATGTTTGACAGGATAGCGTGGCAGACGAAAGGGCTGCCGAGACGTTATGATGAAAAAGGGAATGGCTATACGTTGGCCATTGATTGTAAAAGTGAAATCGGAAGGAACAGCTAGAAAGGTTGCTGAAATTTGTAACTGAATTATAAACAAAGGAAAAGGGATATCCCAAAAAAGGGCGTCCCTTTATTTTTTAGATGTATTGCCCCGTTCGTGAAATCACTTAAATTCCTAAAAATGTGTGAAAGTCCGTTTCGTGTCGCTTTTTGGCGATAACGGCGGGCCGCCACTAAAGCGAAAAGAAACGGCTTTGGCGGCGCGAGAAGTGCTTCTCCTATACAAGAGGGAGCGCTATTTCTGTCGATAGGTTTTCCAGATGCATAGACAGGAAAACAGTTTGTCCCCTCGAACTATTTAGTAGAAACATAGACGAGCTGGAGGGGATTGCTGTTGCGTTTACGGCGGATAAGATTGCTATTATTTTTGTTTTGCCTCGCTATGATGGCGGGGTTGGCGCTGCCGGCGCTCGCGGCAAAAGATGAGAGACAGACGGTAGTCGTGA
This sequence comes from Parageobacillus genomosp. 1, assembly GCF_000632515.1. Classification (GTDB taxonomy): domain Bacteria; phylum Bacillota; class Bacilli; order Bacillales; family Anoxybacillaceae; genus Saccharococcus. Next base: position 3,280,627 of record NZ_CM002692.1, on the reverse strand, counting down.
CAGAAAAGGAAGTGAACGTTCGCCAAGGACCGGGAACGCCCTATCGCGTTATCATGAAGGCCGATCAAGGAGAAACGTATCGTGTCGTTGAGGAAAAAGATGGATGGGTGAAAGTACAGGTAAAGCCAAATCAAGCAGGATGGGTCGCAAAACCATATATAGCTTATGTCCGCAAGCAGGCTGTAGTGGCAGAGGATGGGCTGCGGGCGCGGGCTGCCCCAAGCCTTAGTGGAGATGTCATTGGCCGTCTTTCTCAAGGCCAGCTTGTTTACGTGGTAGAAACCGAGGATGACTGGGTGAAAGTCGTCACTTCTTCGCTTATTGGCTGGGTCTCCTCTTCTTATCTTTCCTCATACCATCGCCAGGACACGACAGGGAAAACTGGTTGGGTAACGGCAGATTCACTCAATGTGCGGGCGCAGCCGTCATTGACGGCGGAACGGGTTGGAAAAGTAACCTATGGGGAGCAGGTGACCATTACGGATAAGCAAGAAAATTGGTATCAAATCTTGATGAATAACGGCAAAGTAGGCTGGGTGTCCAGTGAATATATTTCTACTGCTTCGAAGACAGCGTCTTCTTTTGTGACCGTATTGTATCCTAATGTAAACATCCGTGCGCTTCCGTCCCTTGAAAGCCCTGTCCAGGCGATGGCGCAATCCGGTGAGCGCTACCGCGTGCTCGGGAAAATCGGCAATTGGTATGAAGTTGAACTGCCAAATGGGACGCGAGGCTATATTGCCGGCTGGCTTGTTTCCGCTAGTATGGAGGATCAACGTGGCTCGAAAACATTGGAAGGAAAAACGATCGTGATCGATGCGGGCCACGGCGGTAAAGACAGCGGCACGACTAGCAAAACAGGATTGATGGAAAAGACGTTGACACTAAAAACGGTGCAGCTGTTAAAGAAAAAGCTCGAACCGTACGGGGCGAATGTCGTGTTGACGCGATCCGATGACCGTTACCTCACCCTGCAAGAGCGAGTGGAAACGGCGTACCGTTATCGCGCTGATGCGTTTATCAGCATTCACTACGATAGCTCCAAAGACCCGAATGCGGCGGGAACGACAATCTATTATTACGATCTGTTTTCTGACTACTTGTTTGCCTGGTCGTTTCATGAGCCGTTTTCGCGCATGATGGCGATTCCATTCCGCGGCATCAGCTTCGGAGACTATTACGTCATTCGCGAAAACAAACTGCCGTCGGTGCTGATGGAGCTCGGATATTTAAGCAACCCGACCGAGGCAAGCATCATTTCCACCAATTCCTACCAGCAGCAAGTCACCGATGCGATTGTGAACGGGGTTCGCAATTATTTTGAATGAACGATGAAAAGGCAGGGATTCGTTCTCCTTTAGAAGAGAGGATCCTGCCTTTTTTGATATCTCCATTGCATCCTCAACTATCCACTATTCCCCGCGACGCAGACCGCTTTCACACGTATTTCATTGGCGTGAAGATGTGGAACATTTCCTTTAATGGCATTCATACTAAACTTTTTTAATTGTCTTGATTGACGAAATTGCAGAAAAAATGTAATATTAAAAAAGTCGTAATTATACAAAAATAATAAATTCTGACGCAAACCGAGATAAGATGATTTTATTTTCGAAATATTATAAAGATCATAGGTGGAGGCATCTTAGATGAAGAAAAAAGACATTTTCTTTACAGGGTTAATGCTTTTTGCCTTGTTTTTCGGGGCAGGGAACTTAATTTTTCCGCCGTATCTTGGCATGGAAGCGGGGAAAGCGGTTTGGCCGGCGATTTTCGGGTTTGTCGTTACTGGGGTGAGTTTGCCTATTTTGGCTGTTGCTGCTATTGCGCTAGCCAAAGATGGGATTCAATCGATTGGGAATTATGTTCATCCTCTGTTTAGTTCATGCTTTTCGCTTGCAGTCTATTTAGCAATCGGTCCGTTTTTCGGGATCCCGCGAGGAGCGAACGTCACTTATGAAATGGGAATCAAACCGTTTTTCAACGGGAATGACGACACGTTATCGCTGTTAATATTTACTATTATTTTTTTCGTGGTCGTTTATTGGTTAAGCTTAAATCCGTCGAAGCTGGTCGATCGCATTGGGGAAATATTGACGCCTATTTTGCTTCTTTCTATTGCCGTTCTTTGCGTCGCAGGGATCATCCAGCTGCAAAATCCGCTGCAAGCACCGACGGAAAAATATGCTTCCGCCCCGTTTTTTAAAGGATTTATGGAAGGGTATTTAACAATGGATACGATCGCGGCGCTTGCGTTCGGGATTGTCGTTGTAAACGCGTTAAAAGATCGGGGCGTGCGTCAGCAATCGTCAATGGTAAAAGCCACTATTCAAGCAGGGCTGATTGCGGGAATAGGCTTGGCGTTAGTTTACATAGCGACCGCGTTGGTCGGGGCAAAAATGACTTTAAATGGTCCATTTGAAAATGGCGGGGATTTATTATCGAATGCGGCTGCGCTTTTATTTGGCAGCGGCGGGAAGCTGTTGCTTGGCGTCATTGTCGCCTTAGCGTGTTTAACGACCTGCATCGGGTTAACCGCGGCATGCGCGCAATATTTTCATGAAATAAATCCAAACATATCGTATAAAACCTATGTGACGATCATTACGATTTTCAGCTTAGTCGTTTCGAATTTAGGATTAAATCAACTGATTTCAATTTCCGTTCCGGTGTTAACGATGATTTATCCTTTAGCCATTGTGCTTGTCATCATGTCGTTTTTTCATCGCTTCTATCAAGGTTCGGCGAAAACGTATGGGATGGCTTTGCTGTTTACCGCCGTGTTCAGCGTATACGATGGCTTGAACGCGTTTGGCATGGAGGCCAAGTGGCTGAAGCCGTTATTATCTTGGGCCCCATTTTTCTCGGTTGGATTAGGATGGTTGGTTCCTGCCATCATAGGGGCAATCATCGGCTTTATGATAGACAATATCGTCTTAAAGCAGCATAGGACAGCGTAAAAGAAGACGGGGCGGGAACGGCCGCTCTGCTTCGGCATGGCGTCTGACGTTAAGAGAGAAAAGAAAAGGAGAGCTTGTCACGGTCAGAAGTGAACGGCTTTCCTTTTTGGCTTTTTCTAGAATCGGAAGTGCAACTATATAAGTTAAACTTGAAAATTCTGCTTTTTGCGGAATAATAGTTTGTGTTCAATTTTTTTGACTATGAAAATATTTTTCTCCGACGTTTGTTCTTTCAGGCGACGTAAGCATTCTTGCTTATGTCGATATAGAATACCATTTGGTTCATAAGAATTATAAAAAGCAGCTTGATTTTTTCTGTGTTTTTTGTGAATATAAAATAAAAATATTCATATAAACATAAAGAAGGGAATGATTCCATGCCTCGTAAGTTTCGTGAGGATGAGAAAGAAGCGATACGTCAGGCGTTGCTAGAAGCAGCAAAAACGATGTTTCGTCAATACGGCATCCAAAAAACAAGCGTTGCCGCATTGACAGAAGCTGCTGGCATTTCACAAGGAGCATTTTACTTATTTTTTCCCTCCAAAGAAGCGTTGTTTTATGAAGTATTTCGAATGGAAGAACAAAAATTAAAAGAGGTGTTATTGGCTGAGTGGACGGTAAGGCCGTTAACGCAAGATCGATTTGCCGAGATGCTCATGCAAGCGGTAAAGTCGATCGAGCAAGAACCGATTTTACGTCTAATGATTGACCGGAAAGAGTATGAATGGTTAATGCGCAAATTGCCGCCAGAATATGCCGAACGACATACAACGGAGGACGAAAATGTACTGGTACCTCTTATTGAACAGTGGCAAGACGAAGGCGTTATGCTAAAAGAAGATCCTCGTACCATCGTTGCGGTGATTCGCAGTTTCTTTATGCAGCTTTTGTTCCGGGATGAGATTGGGGAAAAGTTTGACGAAGCGGTATTGCTTCAGGCGAAATGTCTGGCGAAGGGGCTGATTATAAAGTGATCGAAGTCAGACAGCTAACATATACGTATCCGAAACAAGCGCAACCGACATTAAAAGGATTGGACTTTCATGTCAATCGAGGTGAAATCTTCGGATTGCTTGGGCCGTCGGGCGCAGGCAAAAGCACGACGCAAAAAATTCTGATCGGACTTTTGAAAGGATATGAAGGCAGCATCAAAGTGAATGGGAAAGAATTGGCGTTACTGGGGCGCGAATATGCAGAGACGATTGGTGTTGCCTTTGAAATGCCCAATTTTTACGTAAAAATGACGGCTTATGAGAATTTAGCGTTTTTCCGTTCACTTTATCGCTGCGAATCCGAAGATATGGAAACCTTGCTGGAGGCGGTAGGATTGAAAGAGGCGATGCATCAAAGGGTCGGTGATTTTTCGAAGGGGATGAAGATGCGTTTAAATTTTTGCCGCGCGTTTTTGCATCGCCCATCGATCGTGTTTTTAGACGAACCGACATCTGGGCTCGATCCAGTAAACATCACAAAAATAAAAGCCTTTTTGCGCAAACAGAAAGAAGCGGGAAAGACCATTTTGATTACGACCCATGATATGGCATTTGCCGAAAGCGTCTGCGATCGTGTCGCATTTATGGTGGATGGCGAGATTGTGCTGATTGATTCACCGCAAGCGCTAAAAGTGAAAATGGGGGAGCCAGTCGTGCAAGTGACGTATTTAGATAATGGGGAAATGAAAACGGCAGAGTTTGTTCAGGCGGGATTAGGGAATAACGAAGCGTTTTTCCAACTGCTCCGGGAAAAGGAAATTGTAACGATGCATACGAAAGAAGCGACGCTAGAAGACATTTTTGTGCGCGTTACAGGGAGAGAAGTCGCATGATGTGGCAGTTAATCAAGCAAGACGTTCGCTTTCAGGCGCGGCATAGTTTTTACATCGTTTATGTATTTGTCAGCTTGTTTTATATATGGATCCTGCGATGGATGCCGCTGGATGTGCGAAAGTATGCAGCTCCAGTAATTGTTCTCATGGATCCGGCAGCCGTAGGATTTTTTATTATTGGCGCTGGAGTGTTGCTCGAACGGAGCCAGGGGGTGCTTGATCCGTTATTTGTCACTCCGATTCGTTTGCGACATTACATTTGGTCAAAAGCGTTGACACTTGCATTTCTTGGGTTTGTATCCGGTGAGGCGGTGATGGCCGGTTCCTTTGGGATTAGCGGGATGACCTGGCTGGGGAGTATTGGATTGTATGCGATTGCGGTCATTATGTCGCTGTTTGGCTTGGCGCTTGCTGTTCGGGCGAGAACCGTCAATATATTTTTCATTCAAGCTTCGTTTGTCATGATCGTATTGCTATTGCCATTGTTGACGTATTTTCATTTGGTTTCTATCCCGTTCGCCTCTGTTTTGCCAACAGCCGCCGCGCTTTGTCTGTTATCGATCCGTTTAGAATCACTATCATGGATGGAAGGAGCAGCGATTGGAATAAACTTGGGTCTATGGTTAGCAATGGCGTATCAGTTGGCATACAGGGCATGTGAGCGGTACTTGATGCAAGTAGGGGAGGGGAGATGATGTGGCATGCTTGGCTTTCGCTTGACCGTAGACAACTGCTTCGCGATCCGATATTGCTGATGGCAGGCATTTTGCCATTATCGTTCATGTTGGTGATCGCCAAAGGATTGCCTTGGCTCGAATTAGTAACACCATTTGCGATCACACCACATCTTCCATATTTGTTCAGCATTTTTCTATTGATAACGCCAATCACGGTCGGAATGATGCTTGGTCTCCTGATGCTAGAGGAACGGGATGAATCGCTTGTTACGTATTTTGCCGTTACACCGCTGGGGAGAGGGCGATATATAGCATTTCGCATGGGATTGCCATTATCGATGGCGTTTGTTTTTTCGATTTTACTGGTAATTGTATTTCCTGCTCCGACGCTTCATCGTTGGGAAGTTTTTCTGCTCATTATCACCAGCGTATTAGAAACGCCGCTGATGGCGCTTGCAATGCTATCCTTTGCCTCCAATCGCTTAGAGGGCTTGGCGGTTGCAAAAATGTTGAATTTCGTATTACTGCCGCCGATTGTATTGTATTTCTTTGCAGCCAAATGGCGCTTGCTCGGTTTAATGGCGCCAACGTATTGGATATCTGAATCCGTCTTAGCATTGGCGGAAGATAGTGTAAAGTTTTGGGGCTATTGGCTAGGCGGTACGGCGTATCATCTGCTTTTGATATGGTGGCTGTTTTCCAGATTCAAACGATTGCTTCATTAAGGGGGCTCCCCTATCACGTTAAAACGATAAAGGGGAGCCCCTTTTTACTCTATTTTCAAATTTGTGATATTACCTCATACAGATCATTCGCCATTCGTCGATCATCTTGAGGGAATGTTAAAAGAATTGGATCGCTTTCTTTGTTCATAAAATATTACTAGAGGAAGAGCGGGATCTCTTCCTCTAGCTTTGGTTCATTAATAAAATGTTTCGTTCAATTCCCAAGATTCAACGATCGCATAAGCCGTTTGCGGGTCAAATCCTTTACCGATTAAATAAGTCATCGCCGCGACTTCTTGCAGAGCGTGCGCAAACGAGGTATCCTTTGCTTCCTTCAAGCCGTATTGAACAAAAGGAGCAATCGTGTTGAGTGTTTGGTCTTTTAGCTGAGGATACAAAGGTTGTTTTATTTGCTGGTGTGCGATCATCTCGGATTGTGGATATTGCGGAAATTGCTGATATTGTGGATAGGCCCCCATTTGCTGTTGTGGATAATAGGGCATTTGATAAGGAGTAGGGTAATAATAATGCATGGGTAAACTTCCTTTCTCATCATTGACGTTTTTCATTCAATTGTATGATATGCTCCGCGTTTGTCTATTGTACTGGACATATGTCTATTTTTTAGGTTAATGCCTTCCATCCTTTCTGCAGAACGGTAAATGCTCCATATCATGCAGGGTTGACAAATGTTTTTTGTTTTTGTAATTTGTATATACAATTATTTACATGTTGGAGTGGATGGTTGTGAATGAATATTTTTGTCAATGTCTTTATTTTACGGCGAATCGCCTAGCAAGAATTATGAATAAAATGGCGGAAGAAGAGTTTGCGCCGCTTGGGCTTTCACCGACATATGCGTTTTTATTAATGGCAGTAAAAGATAAGCCGGGAATAACGCAAAAAGAGTTAAGCGAAATTCTCCATATTGCTCCGTCAACCAGTACGCGTTTTGTGGAAAAGCTAGAAATGAAAGGGCTTGTCCAAAGAAAGAATGAAGGAAAGCTCACGCTCATTTATCCGACGGAAAAGGGATTGGCGATACAGGGAGAAATAAAAAAATGCTGGAAAAATTTATATAACCGTTATTCAGAAGTTCTTGGCGAAGAACGTGGCGTGAAATTAACAAGTGAAATAGATCTAGCTTGCAATGAATTAGAAAAGTAAAAATTTTTTGGGCACTTGATTGTATGTACAAACAAGCGATAATATTTGTTTGTACATACAATAAATCAAAAAACAGTGAAAGGAAAGGGTATAGATGAAAGTATTAGTTATTGTTGCCCATCCGAATTTGGAACAATCTCGCGTAAACAAAACATGGGTGAATCGCCTTTCGCAAGAAGAAAATATAACCGTTCATCATTTATATGCGGCATATCCTGATTGGAACATTGATGTGGAAAAAGAGCAACAACTATTACTGGAACATGATCGGATTGTCTTTCAATTCCCGCTCTATTGGTATAGCACACCTGCGTTATTAAAGCAGTGGCAGGATGTGGTATTAACCTATGGTTGGGCATACGGTTCAGAAGGAAATAAACTTCATGGAAAAGAATTTGTTCTTGCCATTTCCACTGGGGGGCCAGCGTCATCCTATCAAGCAGGCGGATATAACCACTATTCGATGAGCGAAATTACGCGTCCTCTTCAAGCGATGGCAAACTTAACAGGCATGCACTTCCTGCCATCCTTTATTGTTTACGGTGTAAGAAACTTAACGGACGAACAGCTTCAAGAAAGCGCGGAGCAATTAGTAAAACATATTACCAATCCGCTATTGCGTTTGGGACGTTAAATGGTTTCTAGTTCTGATGAAAAGATGATGAAAAGAGGGGGCGAATAATCAGCTCTCCCTGATTTTATGGATTTATTCTAGGTTAAAGGGGGGCTGGCCTCCGTCGCATGTGCGTACCAAAGTTTTGTTCCATGAAGATTTCATATGATCTTCAAAAAAATGGTGAGAGAAGAAGGAAAAACAGAGAAAAAAGCATGGAACAAAAATCGAAATAAGAGATATAAATGCTTTTAGAGCAATGAAATCATTCGATTACAGCATTACCAAAGCAGTTTCCTTCGTGAGATATGTGCTTGTGGTAATGCTTTTTTCTTTTGCCGAATTCTGAAATAATGAGCTTATCCACTTTGATCTCATTTATGTCTCCATCGTTTCATCCAATGGTTTTCCGCTTCCTTACCTCTAAGTAATGAATGGTTATGCCTAAACAAGAAACCTTCCAAACTGGAAGAAGATGTTTCTCCTTGTTTTATTTTTTTTGTCAGGGCACTCTTTATTTTTCCAGGGTATGATGAATGTTTCTTTTACAAACATTTAACCTTGGATTGATGTGGGATTAATAAATGGTTAATAGAATAGAAATTGAAAATGCAACAAAAAACAAAATAAAGTCACAAAAAACAAAGGAGGCTATCTGATGAGTGAGGCGTGGAAGCGTCAATGGAAGAAGTCTATTGCAGCAGCAATCTTAGGAGCTAGTTTAGTAGGATTAAGTGCGTGCGGTTCTTCAGGAACAGCAACAGAATCATCGAAAGCAGTAAAAACGGACAACTTAACACTAGAAGAAATTACGAAAAAAGCAAAAGAAGAAGGAGAAGTAAATAGTGTCGGAATGCCGGACAGCTGGGCAAACTGGAAGGAAACATGGGAAGAAATTAGCGCTAAGTATGGACTGAAGCATACAGATACCGATATGTCGAGTGCCGAAGAAATCGCAAAAATGGAAGCGGAAAAAGAAAATGCAACCGCTGATATTGGGGATGTAGGTATTGCCTTCGCTCCAATCGCAGAGAAAAAAGGAATCACTCTTCCGTATAAAACATCTTATTGGGATGAGATTCCAAGCTGGGCAAAAGATGATAATGGTGACTGGGTAGTTGGATATCAAGGAACCATTGCATTTTTAACGAATAAGGAGCGGGTTCATAATCCTCCTAAATCATGGGAAGATTTGTTAAAAGGGGATTATAAGGTACAAGTTGGTGACGTACAACGAGCTGCACAAAGTCAAATGGCTGTGTTGGCTGCGGCGATTGGACACGGCGGAGATGAAGGGAACATTCAACCAGGGATTGATTTCTTTGCAAAATTGGCAAAGCAAGGACGCCTGCAGCAATCTAGCACGGATATTCTCCCATTGCTTGAAAAAGGAGAAGTAGACGTGGCGATCCTGTGGGATTTTAACGCCATTGGCTATGCGGAGAAGATCGGCCGTAGTCGTTTTGACATTACTATTCCTAAAGAAGGTTCCGTTGTGAGTGGTTATGCAACAATTATCAACAAGTATGCGAAACATCCTCATGCCGCCATGTTAACAAGAGAATACATATTAAGCGATGAGGGACAAATTAACTTGGCGAAAGGGTACGCACGTCCAATCCGAGATGTCAAACTTCCTAAAGAAGTGGCAGCCAAACTGATTCCGAAAGAACAGTACAAAAATGCAAAACCGATTAAAGATTATTCTGTCTGGGAACAAACAGCGAAAGAACTGCCGCGGAAATGGCAAGAAGAGGTGCAAATTTATGTTAAATAAAGTGATTGAAGTCGTGGTGGACGGCTTACGATATGACAAAGCTTGTGAATGTTTCGGTTTTTTACAGCATCTTGTCGAAACGAACCAGGCTGCTCTTTATAAAGTAAAATCCGAACTTCCAAGTCTTTCGCGTCCCCTATATGAAGTATTGTTAACAGGCACACCTTCATCGATCAATGGTATTACAACGAATCAAACTGTTCGGCTTTCTAATCAGAAAAGTGTGTTTCATCTTGCCAAAGAAAATGGATTAAAAAGCGCTGCGGCAGCTTATTATTGGGTCAGTGAACTATATAATCGCGCTCCGTTTCATTTCATCGAGGACCGTTATCAAGCGGATGAAACAAAACCAATTCCATACGGAATCTTTTATTGGGAAGATGACTATCCAGATTCACACTTATTGGTGGATGCGGAATCGTTGCGTTTAAAATATGACCCTCATTTCTTATACATTCACCCAATGGGAGTCGATTTAAAAGGAGAAATGTACGGTTCGGAATCCAAAGAATATCGTGAACAAGTTTTAAAAGTCGGCAGTTTGTTAGCGCAGCTTTTACCAACATGGATGAAGGAAGGTTACCATATTGTCATTACATCTGATCACGGAATGAGTGAAACAGGAAACCATGGCGGCACTACAGACGGGGAAAGAGATGTTCCATTATTCGTGATCAGTTCAAAAGTGACCCCAGGCATTTATGATGAGGTGGTCCCTCAGCTAGCAGTAGCCCCGCTTGTTTGTCAGCTGCTTGGGATCCAGCCTTCAGAGAATATGATTTCTTATCGTTTGCCGGGATTCAAAGAAAAAACGACCGTTGCCCATTAAAGAAGCAACGATCGCAAAAACACGTTACCCTCCTAATTATTATATATATTTGAGTCGATCTGGCAAATTTGCCAGATCGATTCTGCTGTTATGGAGCATGTAGAAGGAGCGAAAAACATGAGAAAACAGAAAAATCAACAATTATATTTGTTGGCTTTGCTGCTTCCATTTATCGCGCTTGTTCTGTCCTTTGAGCTTGGTCCCTTATTGGGGATTATACAAAGCAGTTTTCTTTCTGATGATGGCCAAAGCTTTTCATGGAGCCAATATGTAATCGTCTTTAAGAGCAAATTCTATTTACAGGCTGTTCGAAACAGCGTGATGATCTCCTTATTCTCTGCGGTTGCCTCGATTATTGCAGCGACCGTAGCTGCATATTCGTTTACAAAGTTCCCACGCAAGGTGCAAGACCGCCTATTAATGATTGCGAATATGACGTCGAACTTTGAGGGAATTCCATTGTCGTTTTCGTACATTATTTTGTTGGGGAATAACGGGTTATTTACTTTGTTATTTGCAAAACTTGGCTGGGATGTATTTTCTAAATTTAACCTTTATTCATGGACGGGATTAATCCTTGTCTATATTTATTTCCAAATTCCTTTGGCTATTATGCTTTTGTTTCCTGCTTATAAAGGGATTCAGAAGCAGTGGCTGGAAGCCGCTTCGTTATTAGGGGCATCCAAATTCGCTTTTTGGAGATATATAGGCATACCTGTGTTGCTGCCGAGTATTGTTGGTACATTTAGTATTTTATTTGCCAATGCCATGGGAGCTTACGCCACTGCTTATTCGTTAGTGGGAAGCAACTATAACTTACTGTCGATTCAAATCGCATCATTAGTTGCCAGCGATGTTACGTTAAATCCTCAATTAGCCAGTGCACTCAGTGTGTTGTTGGTAGTAACCATGTTGGGAGCAATGTGGTTAAACGAGCGGATGATGCGACAAGTAAGGAGAGATTTAAAGTGAAATCTTCGATGGCTATTCATAGATGGATTGTAGGAATTGTGATTATTTATTTGCTCATTCCTCTCTTTGCCACCCTCCTTTTTTCATTGGCAGGGAAGTGGGATCATACCATGTTGCCCGAAACATTTACATTGAAATGGTATAGTGAGCTATTTCAAGATGAGCGGTTTTTTCTAGCCTTGGAGCGAACCCTTTTTCTGATTGCTGGATCTGTTGGAATAAGTGTCGTATTGATGGTCCCAACGATTTTTATTGTTACGGTTTATTTCGGCAAATGGGAACGGCTGCTTCAAGGAATCGCCATGCTTCCATATGGCATTCCGCCGGTTGTCGGTGCCGTTGGTTTAATCAAACTATACTCTTCAGGTCCGGTCCCTATTTCCGGAACGCCATGGATTTTGATCGGCGCTTATTTTGTGATTATGATGCCGTTTATGTATCAAGGCATTCGAAACAGCATGCGCACTGTCAACGCCAAGGAGCTCGTTCACGCGGCTGAATTGCTCGGCGCCACGAAGTTTCAAGCTTTCAGGAAAGTCGTTTTACCGAATATTATGTCTGGAATCTTAGTTTCTACGTTATTATCTATTGCGATGTTATTTGGAGAATTTGCCTTTGCCAATCTTCTTGTCGGGGGACGATATGAAACAATCCAAATTTATTTATATCAACAATTAAATCAAAGCGGTCATCTAGCCAGTGCGGTGGTCATTACCTATTATTCTTTTATTTTGCTCATTACGTGGGTAATTCTACGAATGAAGAAAAAACAACATTAAAAAAAGACGAACAATGCTGGTATAGAGGGGGAAAACACATGAGTTTTTTAACAATCGATCGCGTTTTTAAACGTTATGATGATCATGTCGTGCTAAATGATATTTCATTGTCATTAGAAAAAGGAGAATTCGCTACATTACTCGGACAAAGCGGATGTGGAAAAAGTACATTATTACGTGCGATTGCGGGACTTGTCGACATCGATTCAGGAAATATCATTCTTGATGGAAAAGATATTACTCATTTATCCCCACGAAAAAGAGAAGTAGGAATGGTGTTTCAATCATACGCTTTATTTCCTAATATGACTGTTTTTGAAAATATTTCCTTTGGTCTTAAAATGAAAAAAGAAACAGACAACAATATTCAATCAAAAGTCAAACAAATGATTGATTTAGTGAATTTGAATGGAAAAGAAGATTACTATCCGCATCAATTATCTGGCGGGCAACAACAACGGGTGGCTCTGGCTCGCAGCTTAGTGATGGAACCGAAAGTGTTGTTATTAGATGAACCGTTAAGTGCGTTAGATGCGAAAATTCGTAAAAACTTACAAGCTGAATTGAAGCGAATTCAAAGAGAACTAAAAATTACGACTATTTTCGTCACCCATGATCAAGAAGAAGCAATGACGATGTCGGACACCATTTATATTATGAACGAAGGACGGATCGTTCAAGCGGGCACTCCTTCTGAAATCTACACATCTCCAAACAGTCCGTTTGTTGCTAACTTTATTGGAAACTATAACGTTCTGCCGATGGAAAAATTTCAACGATTGATTCAAGAAAATATTCCATTTCCAGGAAGTCAAGTGGCGATTCGTCCTGAAGTGATTGAGATTTTAGAAGACGATCATCCTTCCCTTTTCTCGGAGGATCACTGGATCATTAAAGGAACCATACAAGACATATGGATGACCGGAAACGTATTAAGATATGATATTCAAGCAGAAGATATCACATTGCGAGTAGACCATTTACACCAACAACGTCATGTATTCCACCCTGGAAGCCATGTTTATATTTCGATTCCAAAATCAGAATGTATTGTGTTATGAAAAAGAGGAGTAGATGGGAATGTTGTCTGAAGAGCGAAAAAACGAAATTTTAAATGAGTTAAAGCGTACTGGAAAAGTAAAGGTGATCGATTTAGCGAGACGATTTCAAGTATCAACAGAAACGATTCGAAGAGATTTGGATATCCTTGAGAAAAAAGGGTTTTTAAAGCGGGTTTATGGGGGAGCCATAAGAAAGTCGTATGAAGCGGAGGAGCCTCCTTTTATTCAACGCAAAAGTGTCAATCAAGAAACAAAAATGAAAATCGGGAAAAAGGCAGCCGAGCTAATTTCGGATGGCGATACGATTGTCATTGATGTCGGGACGACAACATTGGAGTTGGCAAGAGCGATTAAAAACAAAGAAAATATCACCATTTTAACGAATTCGCTGCCTGTGGCTCATGTGCTTACAGATGCCCTTAACCAGCATCAGTTTACAGGAGAGGTTTTATTATTAGGAGGCATTGTAAATCCGAAGCAACAGTCGATTAGCGGACGTTTAGCAGAAAAAATGCTTGAGCAGTTCCATATTGATAAAGCTTTTATTTCAGCGGGTGGTGTCTCGCTTCATTACGGAGTGAGTGACTATGACTTACATGAAACACTTGTTACGCAAACGATGATTCAAGTATCAAAAGAGACGATTTTACTCGCAGACTACTCAAAGTTTGGAGTGAATAGTTTTTGTAAAGTGTGTCCATTAGAAGATTTGGATGTGATTGTCTGTGACCATCCTTTACCGAAAGAATGGGAACATATACCGCAATTAAAAGAAATTACTTGGATTACTGCTGAATAAGAGTTTCGTATAAACATTGATTAGAAATTGAACATACAAGAAAAAGGAGATTGGTTATGTCTCTCATTGCACTTGATTTAGATGGAACCGTATTAAATAATCGTAACGAAATTAGTGAAGAAAACATAAAAGCGATTGAATATGCACAACAAAAAGGAATGGAAGTGGTGATCGCTACAGGAAGAGCTTATTTTGACGTTCAATCTATTCTAAAAAAGGCTGGGCTTTCCGCACCAGTAATCGGTACGAACGGTTCGACCATTCATACAAAAGAAGGAAACTGCCTTTTGCAAGTACCTATTGAGGAAAATGTGGTAAAAGAGCTGGTTGAATGGCTTGATCAACATCAATATTACTATGAAGTATTTACTGATAAAGCAATTTTTACTCCGAAACATGCTAGAAATCTTCTGATGGAAGAGCTAGATAAGGTGAAACATCACAATCCAGCGATGAATGCGAATGAGCTTAAGGAGATTGCTAAAAGACAATTCGGCCAAGAAGGCTATGTATTTATAGAAAACGTGAACGACTTGTTTTTGGAAAAACGTCCATTTTTGAATGTGCTGGCGTTTTCTTTTGAAAGGGATAAATTAGAAACGTTTTTGCACCAATTTCAATCTAACCAACATTTAACCATTGTTTCTTCCGGCGAGTATAACTTGGAGATTCACAGCCGGCAAACTTCCAAAGGGATTGCTTTAGAAACGTTTTCACAATTCCGTGGGCTTTCGTTAGACCATGCAATGGCAATTGGTGACAGCATCAATGACTTATCCATGTTTGAAAAAGTAAAATATCGTGTGGCAATGGGAAATGCAAACGAGAAAATTAAATCCGTATGTAATATGATCACTGATACGAATGATGAAAATGGGGTTGCCAAGGCGATCTATACATATATGGAGAAGGTGGACTCTTTGTTATCATTGAGCTGATTTTAAAGCGGAATACTATTGCCTCTGCTTGAAAATGGCGCGGCCGAAAGGGCAAAGTAAATAGAAAAGCCTCCTGCTGAACGAGTTTCAGCGGGAGGCTGAATTTTTTTAGAAAAAGAACATTTCCTTGGATCTCTCATATGGAATTTCATGTGAAAGATCGGCGGCGCCCGCATCCACAATCGCGGAAAATGCAAAGGAGGGGCGTGATCAGTTATAATAATATTATATGAAAATGAGAACGATCGTAAACAAATGCGGGCGTTTGGCAGAAATGATGGGTTATGGACGGCCGTATGCCATGATTTCTTCTGCCATGAAGCGCATTTGCGAGCGGAGTAAACCATCAAAGGTGTGATCGAATATGGATGTTGCCGTAGCGGGTGCGGGGTATGTTGGACTTGTCACGGCCGTGTGTCTGGCGGAAATAGGACACAAGGTGGCATGCGTGGATGTCGATATGGAAAAAGTGAGACTGCTTCAGTGCGGGAAGCCGCCGATCTATGAGCCTGGATTGGAAGAGTTAATAAGGAAAAATGGCGAGCGGCTGTTGTTTACGACCGATTATGCGGCGGCGTATCGGCAGGCGGACGTCATTATCATCGCTGTTGGCACTCCGGGAGAGCCGGATGGATCGGTGAATTTGCGGCATGTGCGGGAAGTAGCAAAGCAAATCGCCCAGACGGCGGAAAAAGACTGTGTGGTGGCGGTGAAATCCACCGTTCCCGTCGGTACGAGCGATGAAGTGGAACGGTGGATATATGAACATCGGAAGCACCCTGTCCGCATTGAGGTTGTCGCGAATCCTGAGTTTTTATCGCAAGGAACAGCGGTCCACGATACGTTATATACGTCGAGGATCGTGTTAGGGGTCGCATCATCGCATGCTGAGAAGGTCATGAGGGAAGTGTACGATCCGTTTGCGCTTCCGTATGTGGTGACGGACCGCAAAAGCGCAGAAATGATTAAATATGCCTCGAACGTCTTTTTGGCGTTAAAAATTTCATACATTAACGACATTGCCAATCTATGCGAAATCGTTGGCGCCGATATTGAATCGGTCGCCGAAGGAATGGGGATGGATCCACGGATTGGCCACCGTTTTTTGCGCGCGGGGATCGGCTACGGCGGTTCGTGTTTTCCAAAAGATACGAAAGCGCTGCGTTACCTTGCAAATCGCTGCGGCTATGAGCTGAAAACGGTACAGGCAGCGATCGAAGTGAATGAAAAGCAAAAGCTTAAATTAATAGAAAAGGCGAGAACGTATGTCGGCGATTTTCATGGGCGGGAAGCAGCGGTGCTCGGACTGACGTTTAAGCCGGGGACGGATGATATAAGAGAAGCTCCTTCTCTTGCCAATATTGCGGTGCTACTCGAAGAAGGCGCAAACGTAAGGGTATGGGACCCGGTTGGGATGGACAACGTAAAGCGCGTCTTTGCCGAGAATTTGACGTATTGCGCGACGATCGAAGAAGCGATTGAGGACACTGATCTATGCTTTATTTTCACGGAATGGCCAGAGATTCAGCAATTTGACCTGCGCCAATACGCTGTGTTAATGAAAACGCCGCTTGTGTTGGATGGACGGAATTGCTATGACCTTGAGAGCGCTCGCGAGGCGGGAATCATCTATGAATCAATGGGACGGAAGCGGGTGTGCGCGGCAGAGGATGACTGCCACGTAGTACGGAACAGCGGGGATATGCTTCATCATTGAAGAAACCATGCTATATGGTTGCTGATGAATCTTGAACTTAAACAAAAAGAATGAAAGTATTGCAGTCGTTGGTTTTACGATGATTTACGTCGCTTAGCAAACATAAAAGTGAAAAAGGAAGGGGATTAGTATGAAGAAAAGAAGTTTGTTTATATTTTTTCTTTTGTTATTGCTTGCCGGCTGTTCGTCGAAAGAATATGAACGTTATATGGAATTAGGAACGAAGGCGGTAAAAGAAGAAAACTATAACGAGGCCGTTTCCTATTTTCAGAAAGCACTAGAAAAGAAAAATAAAGAGGAAGCGAAATTGGCGCTTAAGTTTTCGGAACAAATGAAAGAAGCGGTGGATGCATTCAATGATGGAAAGTTTGAAGCGGCGATTTTTATCGCAGAAAACATAAAAAATGCAAAAGGGACCTTTTCTGTTGTCGCAGTGATTAAGGCAAAGGCGGAAAAAATGTTAAAAGAAGCAGAAAAGTTAGATGCTTTGTTAAAAAATATGGAACAAAAAATGACGAAAGGAAACACTTTAGCAGACAATCATCAATTTGATGAGGCGCTGGCTTTGTTTAAAGAAGTGGCCGAAACGGAAGAATCTCATCCAACCATTGATCCTATCGTAAAGGAAGCAAAGAAACAGATCGTTCAAACAGAACAGGCGAAGGTGCAATATGAACAAGAGCAGGCGAAGAAACGTAAAGAAGAAGCGAAAAAAGAAGAAAAAAATGAAAGTGAAAGCCAACCTGCAAGCGGCAATCAGGACCAAAACAATAGCGCCGCAGAAGAAACGGACGAGCAGCATAAACTGACTTCAGAAGAAGCAGAGCAATTAGTAAGAAAGCATTTAAACATCGGCACCCAATCTAATTTGCGTGTCAAATATGACCACGATAATGAAAAAGGGCATTATGTGATTCACGTATACGAATTTGTCGTGGATAATCCAGAAACCGGTGAAGGACATACTGCCACGGTGGGATGGTACGCGGTCGACCCGAAAAGCAAACGAGTGTACAATGTTTTGAATGAGTGAGAAAGAATGAGCAAAGCCGCGGTTTTTACCGGCCGCTTTTTTTAGAAAAATCGATGAAACTGTGTGCCGGTCTGATGTTAGTTCCATATGATTATAGATTGATAGCTTTAATTTACTTTATGATATGGATGCGGTTGTAACACTCGAATTTATGCATAAGGATACAACATGGTACATGCATTAAATATCGATTATATTTATACCACTGTGAATGTTTCAAACCTGAAATTTTGCCGCGCGGTCGTACTTGATTTTAACCGATTCCGGAGGAGTGCAAGAAGAGGCGCCTTCGTTAGGAAAGCCGGTGCTAGTGCTGCGCGATACGACAGAGCGACCGGAAGGGATCGCCGTAGGGACGCTGAAGCTGGCAGGAACTAGGAAAGAAAACGTCTATCAATTAACGAAGCAACTGCTTACAGACCAGGAGGAGTATGCGAAGATGGCGAAAGCATCCAATCCGTACGGCGACGGTCATGCGTCAGAACGGATTGTGCAGGCGCTGCTTTATCACTTCGGTATTTGCGATCGGCGTCCGGAGGATTTTTCATCTTCATCTCATTAATGTTTCCATGAGATAGGGTGGAGAAATTTCGATGTAAAGGTTGCGAAATGTGCCATGCAGGGCAACAAAAGGCAAGGCAGCCTCTTCACATGAAAGAAGGGGCTGCTTTTTAAATGAATGATGTTCCTCTGTAATGATTTCGTTTAGTTGTGTTGTTTTTGCATTGAGTTTTACCCTCCATAACAAAATAGAAATCGTTTCTGCTAGGAATATCAATGGCCGCCTTGTTTGTTTGGGATTCGTATAAATGATAGTCCGTTCACCCATCACGATTTGAACGATTATGTGCAAACCGTGAAAGGTGATGGCGCCTGGGATAACAATTCTAGCAACTTTTCTCCACTCAATGCACGCACTTTCGAAAATGTTATATTTTGATTATGGACATCTTTTGGCTTATGGAAACAGTTTCGTAGAAAAATGGCCCTACTTTTTTCGCCGCTAGAACAGGTTGCTTTTGATAAAATAAGAGAGTAAGGGAAAGGCAATAATATGGAATGAATCCGTATCCGCGTGGACGGCCGCGGAAAGTATATCGTATTTTTTTAACATAACCGAGCGAGAAGCCCCCGCTTCCACCAAAGTAAATGGGGGAGGAGGTCAAAGTTTGGAACAAATTGGCTGGCAGCATTATTTTTAAGTGATGTTGCCGGCTATTTTTGTAGTCAAGATTTTATTGCTTGAACGAACAAATGGTCATCGTTCGCTTCTTTTTTAAATAAAATTTTCATATAAATAAAATTATTTTAAAATTTTAGCGACTGTATTATGATTAAGGACATAATCGAAATTCATCCGTAAATAGCACTCATGGTGAAGGGAGGGAATGCCGTGATTCAGGAAGAACGGCTTTGGCAGCGACTCATGGAATTAGGGGGAATTGGCCGGCAGCCGACGGGCGGGATTACGCGTTTGTCGTTTACGAAAGAGGAGCGCGCGGCAAAAGAAAAGGTTGCTTCTTATATGAAAGAGGCGGGGCTTTTTGTCTATGAAGATGCGGCCGGAAACTTGATCGGACGGAAAGAGGGAAAAGACAAAGACGCGCCGGTCGTGCTTGTCGGCTCTCATCTTGATTCGGTGTATAACGGCGGCATATTTGACGGCCCGCTTGGCGTACTGGCCGCCGTGGAAGTAGTGCAGACGATGAACGAAAACGGGGTGAACACGAAGCATCCGATTGAGGTTGTTGCATTTACCGATGAAGAAGGGGCACGCTTTCGCTTCGGGATGATCGGCAGCCGTGCTATGGCGGGGACATTGTCAGCAGAAGCGCTATATTATCAGGATGCAAATGGTGTGTCAGTCGCCGCAGCGATGCAAGAAGCGGGGCTCAATCCGCATGACATCAGAAAGGCAGCGCGAAAACCAGGATCGGTCAAAGCGTATGTCGAGCTACATATCGAACAAGGACGGGTGCTCGAAGAAGCGAATCTTCCAGTTGGCATCGTCACCGGCATTGCCGGACTCGTTTGGGTCAAATTTACGGTCGAAGGAAAAGCGGAACATGCAGGAGCGACGCCGATGCCGCTGCGCCGTGATCCGCTTGTGGCGGCAGCCCAAATCATTGAAGTGATCGAGCAAGAGGCGAAAAAAACGGGAACGACTGTCGGCACCGTCGGACAACTGCACGTCTTTCCGGGCGGCATTAACATCATTCCGGAGCGGGTCGAATTTGTTCTCGATTTGCGGGATTTGGACGCAGCGGTGCGCGATCGCGTTTTGCAATCGGTGACGGAGCGGGCGCAACACATCGGCAGGGAGCGGAATGTCCGCGTCACGACCGAACGGCTGCAAGAAATGCCGCCGGTATTATGTTCGGAATTGGTGCAAAACGCCGCCAAAGCGGCGTGCCAAACGCTTGGGTTCGATGTGTTTACCCTTCCGAGCGGCGCTGCGCACGACGGCGTGCAGCTTGCCAAGCTCTGCCCGATCGGAATGATTTTCGTCCGCTCGCAAGACGGGGTCAGCCATAGTCCGGACGAGTGGAGCACGAAGGAAGACTGCGCGACAGGTGCGAACGTTTTGTATCATACGGTGCTTCGTTTGGCGACGGGAGAATAAGCGAAAAAAAGGGGGAAGAACGCATGACGAACGAAGAAATCAAACGGCTTGTCGATGAAGTGAAAGAAGAAGTGATTGCCTGGCGCCGCCATTTGCATGCGAATCCAGAGCTGTCGTTTCAAGAAGAAAAAACGGCACAATTCGTGTATGACACGCTGCAATCGTTTGACAATTTAGAACTTTCGCGGCCAACCAAAACAAGTGTGATGGCGCGGCTGATCGGGCATCAGCCGGGGAGAGTGGTGGCGATTCGTGCCGATATGGACGCGCTTCCGATTCAAGAAGAAAACACGTTTGAGTTTGCCTCGAAAAACCCAGGTGTGATGCATGCGTGCGGGCATGACGGACATACGGCAATGTTATTGGGGACGGCGAAAATTCTTTCCAAACTGCGCGATCAAATCAAAGGGGAAGTCCGTTTTCTTTTCCAACACGCCGAAGAATTACATCCAGGCGGCGCGGAAGAAATGGTGCAGGCCGGCGTTATGGACGGCGTCGATGTCGTAATCGGCACCCATCTTTGGTCGCCGCTTGAGCGCGGCAAAATTGGCATTGTGTATGGACCGATGATGGCGGCACCAGACCGCTTTTTCATCCGCATCCATGGCAAAGGCGGACACGCGGCGATGCCGCACCAAACGATTGACGCGATTGCGATCGGTGCCCAAGTGGTAACCAACTTGCAGTATATCGTTTCGCGCAATGTCGATCCGCTTGAGCCGCTGGTTGTGTCGGTGACGCAATTTGTTGCGGGCACGACGCATAACGTCATTCCGGGAAGCGTCGAAATTCAAGGAACGGTGCGCAGTTTTGATAAAACACTAAGGGAAAACGTGCCGAAATTAATGGAACGGATTATTAAAGGCATTACCGAGGCGCACGGCGCGACGTATGAATTTGAATTCGAATACGGCTACCGCCCAGTCATTAACAACGACGAAGTGACTCGCGTGATTGAGGAAACGGTACGCGAAGTGCTTGGCGAAGAAGCGATTGACCATATAAAGCCGAATATGGGGGGCGAAGACTTTTCTGCTTTCATGCAAAAAGCGCCGGGAAGCTTCTTCTATGTCGGCGCGGGAAACAAAGAAAAAGGTATCATCTATCCGCATCACCATCCGCGTTTTACGATCGATGAAGATGCATTAGAAATTGGCGTGCGCCTATTTGTCCATGCGGCATTTAAATTATTGGCGGAAGCCCCGTAAAAGCTTCCGCTTCCTATTATTCCATGAGGGAGGAAATAAGGATGAAAGGAATTCGCTGGCTGATGGTGCTTCCGTTTCTTGGCATACTTGGCGGCATCCCGTTTGCCAATAAAGTGACTCCATATGTGCTTGGCATGCCGTTTATTCTTTTTTGGCTTGTCGCTTGGGTGATCATGACTTCCATCATCATGGCGATTGTCTACCGCTTTGATCCGGAAGTGCGGGAGGAGGAGCGTACATGAATGCGGCATTGGTGATTATTTTCGCTTTCCTGTTGCTTTCCCTCTATTTAGGGGTGCAAGCGCGCAAAGGAAAAGATATGAACTTGGAACAGTGGACGGTCGGCGGCCGCGGGTTTGGCACGATCTTTGTCTTTCTTCTCATGGCCGGCGAAATTTATACGACATTTACTTTTTTAGGTGGAAGCGGTTGGGCTTACGGCAAAGGGGGGCCGACGTTTTACATTATCGCCTATGGCTGCTTGGCGTATGTGCTGTCATATTGGATGCTTCCAAAAGTATGGAAATATGCGAAAGAGCATCAGCTTATGTCCCAATCTGACTTTTTCGTTAGCAAATACAACAGCCCGCTGTTAGGGGTGCTCGTTTCCCTAGTCGGGGTGGTCGCGCTTATTCCGTATTTGGTGCTGCAGCTAAAAGGATTGGGCATTATCGTTTCTCAAGCTTCATACGGCACGATTTCGTCGACGACGGCGATATGGATCGGTGTTCTTTCCGTTACAGTGTACGTGATGATTTCGGGCATCCACGGCTCGGCGTGGACAGCGGTAGTGAAAGATATCATGATTTTAGTTGTTGCGGTCTTTTTAGGTCTTTATCTTCCATTCCATTATTACGGCGGAATTCAGCCGATGTTTGAAGCGATTGAACAAGCAAAACCAGGGTTTCTCGTATTGCCGGATAAAGGCATGAGCGTGTCTTGGTTTATTTCCACCGTGCTGTTAACGGTTCTTGGTTTTTATATGTGGCCGCATACGTTCGGTTCGATTTATTCGGCGAAAAGCGCCAACGTTTTTCGGAAAAATGCGATGATTTTGCCTCTTTATCAGTTAGTGCTGCTATTTGTCTTTTTTGTCGGCTTTGCGGCGATTTTGCAAATTCCGCATTTGGAAGGCTCCGATGCCGATCTGGCGTTATTGCGCTTGTCCATTCAAACGTTTGACCCTTGGGTCGTCGGGCTGATCGGCGCAGCGGGGCTGTTGACGGCAATGGTCCCGGGTTCGATGATCTTAATGACGGCGTCGACGTTGCTTGCGAAAAACGTCTATAAAGTGTTTTCTCCTTCCGCTACCGATGAGCAGGTCGCGAAACTGGCGAAATATCTCGTCCCTGTCATTGCGTTAGTTTCGTTATATTTCACGTTCCGCGGCGGAAATACGATCGTCGCTTTGCTTCTCATGGGATATAGCCTCGTGACGCAGTTGTTCCCGTCGTTTGTGCTCAGCCTGATGAAAAACAATTTTGTGACGAAACAAGGAGCGTTTGCCGGTATTATCGCTGGGGTTGCGACAGTTGCCTATATTACATTATCCGGCAGCAGCATCGGCACGTTGTTCCCTTCCTTGCCACAGGTGGTGCAAGATCTGAATGTGGGAATTATCGCGTTGATTGTGAATATCGTTGTCACGGTGGTCGTAAGCTGGATTCCGACCCGCTCTGTCAGCGTTGACACGGAAAAAAGCGTGATGTAGGGAGAATGAACTTTTTTTCGCAGTTGTAGTGTCTATTTTGGATCAATTAATACGAAACATAAACCTGTAAAAAGCGGTTGTTGTTCCGGCGGGCATCACATCGACGTAGGCAAATCGACTGTAGCATTGTGAAAAAGTATAGAGGAGACATGAACTTTGATGAGACATAAGAAGGTTCATGTCTCATTTTTATTGCTTAATCATTGGATGATTGATGCCCATTTTTAAGGAACGGTAGTTGTCGATGCGGCCGGTCGTGTTTTCTGTTTAGAGAGTCCCCTACCTAACGACTAAAGACGTGAGTTTTCTGCGCTAATCTTCGTGAATCAGTTGGCCGCCGATAATATACATAAAAACATATAAGTCTCTGTTTATGGTAACCTGTTCGTAGATAGAATTCATCGTATTGCACTAGAAAACGTGGAAGATAAGAAATGAGGGAGGAATTATAATATGACAACCCCAGTCATTACCGTCATCGGCAGCATCAATATGGACCTTGTCACCATCGCCTCTCGCTTTCCGGCGCAAGGCGAAACGATTTTAGGCGAGGAATTCCACCTTATCCCGGGCGGAAAAGGCGCCAACCAAGCGGTGGCGGCCGCACGTCTTGGCGCGGAGGTACATATGATTGGCGCGGTCGGAGCGGATGCGTTCGGCAACGAGTTAGTCCGCGCTTTAGAGCGGGAAGGAGTGAATGTAGATCACATAAAAAAAGTTTCCGATCATGGGACGGGCATTGCATCTATTACCATTTCCGAACAGGATAACCGCATCATTGTCGTTCCAGGGGCGAACCACTCCCTTCTTCCAGAAGATATCGAACGCTATGAGTCGGTCATTGCCAACAGCGATGCTTGTGTGCTCCAGCTGGAAATTCCGATGCCTGTAGTCCAAAGGGCGGTTTCGCTTGCGAAAAAACATCGTGTCCGCGTCATTTTAAACCCGGCGCCGGCGCAGCCGCTGCCACGGGAGTTAGTGGAGAAAGTGGATTTTCTTACGCCAAATGAGCATGAGCGAAACATTATTTTCGAAAACATTGACGCTGCAGCGTTTGCCGATAAAGTGATCGTCACCGAAGGGGCGCGCGGGGTGACGATTCAAAAAGATGGGAAACCAATGCTTATTCCGGGTTTCCGCGTTCCGGTCGTCGATACGACAGGAGCGGGCGATACGTTTAACGGCGCGCTCGCCGTTGCTCTAAGCAAAGGAATGAAGCTGGAAGAAGCGTGCCGGTTTGCCAACGCGGCGGCGGCACTATCGGTCACGAAGCTTGGTGCCCAGGGCGGCATGCCGACGGAGGAAGAAGTGAAACGGTTTTTGCGGGAAAAAGCGTAACTATTCGTGTACAATAAAAAGGTGTGCAGCGCAAGGATAAGAAACAGAAGTTAGGTGACAAAAATGAAGACAAATATACAACGCTGGGTCCCGGTCATCATTTGGTGCATCGCCATTTACTGCTTTAGCGAATTTTCTTTTTTTACTGGAGAGAATACAAAACGCATTTTACATATGATCCTGTCGTACTTGCCGTTTGGCGGTGGTGAAGAGGAAGGACCGTCTTTGTTGAATTTTATTGTGCGGAAGCTGGCGCATTTGACCGAATTTGGCATATTGGCGGTGCTTGTCTGGCGGGCGCTGGCGCCGAAGCGGACGGCGTATGTCGGTGCCTGGCTGTTTGCGACGGTGTATGCGATGACGGATGAATGGCATCAATCGTTTGAGCCGGGGCGTACCGCTACGCCGAAAGACGTGGCGATTGACTCGTGCGGCGCGCTTTTGGCCATTATTGGCGTTTTTCTTTATACGCATTGGACGAAAAAGAGGCATGATTCGGTGAAACACGACGTATTTTAATAGAAAGTAGATTGCTGGCTCTCCCGAGTATGTTTTTCGACCGAAAAGGGAAGAATGGGAATAGCAAGTTTGCGAGAAAAGGGAGAGGTCGCTAATGATTTCGTTCATCGCTGGAATGTTTGTCGGATCGCTTGTCATGCTTGTTATTATGAGCATGATGTTTGTCGCCAAACAGGCGGACGAGCAGAGCGCCAATTGGCAGAAGAAATGAGAAAGCTTCCTGCGGGCATGCAGGAAGCTGTTTTTATTGGTCCGCAGGAAACACGATTCCTGTTTGTTTGCGGGCTTCTTCCATCAAGGCAATCGTCAATAACGAATGCTCATGCGAATTGACTTCAGATTCGCGTTTTCCGTTTTTGATCAGCTCGATAAATTCTTTCGCTTCATAATACATCGGATGTTTCTCTTGCGGAACGGTAATGTCTTCTATACGTCCGTCGCGGTAGCGGATTTCCACTTTCGTCGGCGTGTGGATCGCGTCGATGAGCATGCTTCCGTCTTCTCCTTGAATTTCTGCAGGCAGATAGGAGTTCGTAATTTTCGAGTACATGACGACGGCGTCCATCTCCTCATAAGTAAAGATAATCGTCCCTTCGCCATCCACGCCTGATTCGAGCTTCAAGCTGCTGGCTTGCAGGCGGTTTGGTTTTCCAAACAAAACGACCATCGGGTAAATGCAATAGACGCCGATATCCATTAACGCGCCGTTGGAAAAGGCAGGGTTGAACGCATTTAAGACGGTGCCTTGTTTATACGCGTCATAGCGCGACGAATATTGGCAGTAGCTCGCAAAATAGCGGCGGATTTTGCCAAGTTTATGTAAGTGCTGGCGGATTGCCTGAAAGTTCGGAAGCAGCGTCGTTTTCATCGCTTCCATCAACACGACGCCGTTGCGCCGCGCCGACTCGATCATCGCCTTGACTTCTTTTTCGTTCGATGCGAGCGGTTTTTCGCACAGCACATGTTTGCCGTGGTTCATGAGGAAAATCGCCTGTTCGGCGTGCAGGGAATTCGGGCTGGCGATATAGACGGCGTCGATCTCCTTGCTTTTCGCCAGTTCCTCTAGGTCGGTAAACGCACGCGCTGCCCCTGTTTTTTGCGCAAATTCCCGCGCTTTCTCCTCCGTCCGCGAATATACGGCGGCGAGGGAGAAATCTTCTACTTCTCTAGCTGCTCCAATAAATGCCTCTGTAATCCAGTTCGTGCCGATGGTGGCAAATCGAATCATCGTGCTCCCTCCTTATTTCTGTAACTACATCATTTTACCGCTCATACAGCTCAATCGGCAATTCATCCGGATCGCAAAAAAACGTGAACCGTTTCCCCGTAATCGGGTCGACGCGGATTGGCTCCGTCGCGATGCCATGCGTATGCAAATAGGCGGCTGCTTCCTCGATATTTTCGACTTCCAAAGCGAGATGGCGCAGCCCGCATGCTTCCGGATAGCTTGGCCGCTTCGGCGGGTCTTCAAAGGAAAACAGTTCGATTTGTGTATGGTCGCCGACTTGCAAATCCAATTTGTACGAGCGGCGTTCCTCCCGATACTGTTCATGAATGACGCGGAATCCGAGAATGTTCGTATAAAAATGTTTCGACCGTTCATAGTCGGAACAAATAATGGCGATATGGTGAACGCGAGTGAAGCGCATGTTTTTCCTCCTTATCGGTAAGCTATTTTACAATAAAAATAGATTCGCCGTAGTCCGCACGTTTTAGCGCGAAAAATGTCTTCCCTATCTATATTGACATGGAACAAAATGTATATTATCATAAAAACAATAGATAACAAAATTCAGAATATTTACACCATTTTGTTTTGCTAAAAAAGTATCCGTATGGATGAAAGCGTTTGCTTCAACAAGTTCCTTCCATCTAGCAAAGCCCCAAAGCATATCTGCACCATGTGTCGTCCGCATCATCTTGCTTCTAGAATTATACTACATTATTTTCCGATGAAATAGTAGAAAGGGAGAAGGGGATATAGTCATGCGCTATGAATTTAAACTGCCCGATATTGGTGAAGGATTGCATGAAGCGGAGATTATCCGCTGGTTGATTCAAGAGGGGGACGAGGTGGCGGCTGACCAGCCGATTGCCGAAATTCAAACGGATAAGGCGATGGTGGAAATAACAACACCGGTGGCCGGGAAAGTGGTGGCGCTCGCCGGACCGGAAGGCGCGACGGTGAAAGTGGGGGAGGCGCTCATTATCGTCGAGCAACAAGGGGCTGGCGCGGTAGAAGCAGGCGCTGTCCACCAACAGGAAGCCGCAAGCATGGAAACGATCGCGGAGCCTGCGCCGCCGCAGCGGAAAAAACGGGTCATTGCCGCGCCGTCCGTACGCAAGCGGGCGCGGGAAATGGGCGTTCCGATTGAAGAAGTAGAAGGAAGCGGCGAAGGAGGCAGGGTGACGCTCGCCGATTTAGAACGGTATGTCAAAGAACGGGAGTCGGCGGCCGCTGCGGCTGCTCCGGCGTTGGAAGCCGCCGTGCCGCAAACAGTTGATGGGCAAGAGACCACCGCCAAAGAAGAACGCATTCCGATTCGCGGGCTGCGCAAAAAAATCGCCGAGAAAATGGTGAAGTCCGCCTATATGGCTCCGCATGTGACCGGAATGGACGAAGTCGATGTCACGAAGCTGGTGGAAATCCGCACCAGCCTCGCCAAACAGCTCGAAGCCGAATCGGTCAAGCTGACGTATTTGCCGTTTGTCATTAAAGCGGTGACGCGGGCGCTGCAGGAGCATCCGATTTTTAACGCCATGGTGGATGAAGAAACGAACGAAATTATTTTAAAGAAAGAGTACCATATCGGCATTGCGACGGCGACGAAAGAAGGGCTCGTCGTTCCTGTCATTAAGCATGCGGATCAAAAATCGATTCGCGAGCTGGCGATCGAGATTGCCGAGCTTTCCGAAAAAGCGCATCGCCATACGCTGCGCATCGATGAGCTGCAAGGAAGCACTTTTACGATTACAAGCACCGGCGCGGGCGGCGGCTGGTTCGCGACGCCGATCATTAACTATCCGGAAGTGGCGATTTTAGGCGTCCATGCGATTAAGCGCAGACCGGTCGTCATCGGGGATGAGATTGTGATCCGCGATATGATGGGGATGTCGCTGACGTTTGACCATCGCGTTATTGACGGTGAACCAGCCGGACGGTTTATGCGGACGGTTGCGCGCATTTTAGAACATCCGGAACAGCTGTTATTAGATGTTCGCTAAACGGAAGGGGAGGAAACGATGTTTGATCAAAACGAATTGCAATTTGAGATGGTGCAGCTGCTTGATGAAAATGGGAATGGGGATGAACAAGAGCTGGCGTCTTTTTCCGATGAGTTTCTCGTGACGCTGTATCGCTGGATGCGCAAGGCGAGAGTCATCGATGAGCGCCTGTTAAAAATGCAGCGGCAAGGGCGGATTGGTACATATGCGCCGTTTAGCGGCCAGGAGGCGGCGCAAATCGGCAGCGTGATGGCGCTACGCAAAGACGACTGGATTTTTCCAAGCTATCGGGAAATTGCCGCCTGCTTGGTGCACGGGCTGCCGCTTGCGCAAATTTTTCAATATGTCCGCGGCCGTGTCATAGGCAAAAGAATGCCGGACGATTTAAATATTTTTCCGATTCAAATCATTATCGGTGCGCAGACGCTCCACGCGACAGGATGCGCCTGGGCGACGAAGCTGAAAGGGGAAACGCAAGTATCGGTCTGTTATTTTGGCGACGGTGCGACATCGGAAGGAGACTTCCATGAAGCGCTGAACTTTGCCGCTGTCTATCGAGTGCCGGTCATTTTCTTCTGCCAAAACAATCACTATGCGATCAGCGTTCCGGTGCATAAACAGACAGCGAGCCGGACGATCGCGCAAAAAGCGCTTGCCTACGGCATGAAAGGCGTGCTGGTCGACGGCAACGACGCACTTGCCGTGTACAAAACGATGAAACAAGCGGTGGAGGCAGCGCGCAACGGCGAAGGGCCGATGCTGATTGAGGCGCTGACGTATCGCTTAGGGCCGCATACGACAGCGGACGATCCGACGAAATACCGCAATGCCGAAGAAGTAGAGCAATGGAAGCGGAAAAAGGATCCGCTTCACCGCCTGCGGGTGTTGCTAGAGAAGCGCGGACTGTGGACGGAAGCGCAAGAGGAAGCATGGGTGGCGCAAGTGAATGAGGAAGTGACGGCGGCGTATGAGGAAGCGACGGCGAACGAAACCGGATCGCTTGTCGATATATTTGACTACGTATACGGTAAGCCAAGCAAGCTCTTACAAGAGCAGCAACAAGAAGTCGCGCGGCGGAAACAGCGGAAAGAGGTGAAGTAAGATGGCGGAAATCACGATGATTCAAGCGATTAATGAGGCGATGCGCCAAGAAATGGAGCGGGACGAGCGCGTAATCGTCTTAGGCGAAGATGTCGGCACCAACGGCGGTGTGTTCCGTGCCACCGATGGCTTGCTTGAACAGTTTGGCGATCAGCGCGTGTTTGATACGCCGCTTGCCGAATCGGGCATTATCGGCACATCGATTGGGCTGGCGGTCAACGGCTTCCGCCCAATCGCGGAAATTCAGTTCCTCGGCTTTGTCTATCAGGCGATGGATCAGCTGGCAGCCCAGGCGGCCCGCATTCGTTTCCGTTCAGCGGGGCGGTTTACGTGTCCGATCGTCGTGCGTAGTCCGTACGGCGGTGGGGTGCGCACGCCGGAATTGCATTCCGACGCGCTGGAGGCGCTGTTTACG
Source organism: Parageobacillus genomosp. 1 (assembly GCF_000632515.1). Classification (GTDB taxonomy): domain Bacteria; phylum Bacillota; class Bacilli; order Bacillales; family Anoxybacillaceae; genus Saccharococcus. The sequence continues at coordinate 3,250,615 of NZ_CM002692.1, read as the reverse complement.
CATTCGCCGGGGCTGAAAGTCGTCATGCCATCGAACGCGTATGACGCGAAAGGGTTGTTGATTGCCGCGATTCGCGATGAAGATCCGGTCTTGTTTTTAGAGCCGATGAAATTGTACCGCGCCTTCCGTATGGAAGTGCCGGAGGAGCCGTATGAAATTCCGCTCGGCAAAGCGCGCATCGTCAAAGAAGGGGAAGATGTGACGATCATTTCATGGGGGGCGACCGTTCCGCTTGTCGCGAAACTCGCCGCAGAAATGAAAGCGCAAGGCGTGGACGCGGAAGTGATCGATCTGCGCTGCCTGCAGCCGCTTGATATCGATACGATTATGCAATCGGTCGAAAAGACGGGACGGGTGATGATCGTCCATGAAGCGGTGAAAACGAACGGATTCGGCGCAGAGATTGCCGCACTTATCAGTGAGCGCGCCTTATTCTCGCTGTCGGCGCCGATTGTGCGCGTCACCGGCTATGATACGCCATATCCGGTACCGTCGGTCGAGGATGATTGGCTGCCGAACGCCGCCCGCATCGTCGAAGGGGTACAAACGCTGATGCGCTACTAATGAAAAAAGGGGGATTGGAATGGGACTGTATGAAGATTTGCTGGAACGGATTGGCGACCGCGAACGGGTGACGATGAACGAGACGATTCTTGAGCAGCACAGCAAAGGCATCGCCTATCATGCGCCAAGGAAACCGGATGTCGTCGTGTTTCCGAAAACGGCGGCGGAAGTAAGCGCGGTGTTGTCCTATGCGAATGAGCGGCGCATTCCGGTGACGCCGTTTGGCGCCGGAAGCAGTCTCGAAGGGCATGTGATTCCGGTCGAAGGCGGCGTTACCCTCGATTTTACTATGATGAACGAAATTATCGAGATTCGTCCGGATGACTTTCTTGCCATTGTCGAGCCGGGAGTCACGCGGATGCAGCTGAATCAGGCGCTGAAAAAACACGGCTTATTTTTCCCGGTCGACCCAGGCGCCGATGCGACGATCGGCGGAATGGCGGCGACGAACGCGAGCGGCACCAACAGCGTCAAATACGGCGTCATGCGCGACCAAGTGCTTGGCTTGGAAGTCGTATTAGCCGACGGAACGATCATCCATACTGGCGGGCTGGCGGTAAAATCGTCAGCGGGCTATGATTTAACAGGTCTGTTTGTCGGTTCGGAAGGAACGCTAGGAGCGTTTACACGCATCATTGTCCGCCTGCAAGGCATTCCGGAAGCGACAAATGCGATAAAAGTCAGCTTTCCGACGCTGGCGGAAGCAGCGCAGGCGGCAGCGGCGATTTTAAAGGCGGGTGTTTCGCCAGGGAAAATTGAGCTGGTCGACGAGCAAACGATCGACGCTGTCAACCAATATAAAAAGACGAATTATCCAGTGAAGCCGACGTTATTTATCGAACTAAGCGGCAGCGCCGCCAGCATCCAAGACGGCACCGTGCTGGTCAAAGAATTGTGCGCGGCGGAAAACGCGACATCGTTTGAGGTCGAAGACGATTCCGCTGCCAGGGCGAAACTATGGGAGGCGCGCCACCATGCGGCATTTGCCATTCAAGCGGCCTACCCTGGGAAAGCGATGTTATCCACCGACGTATGTGTGCCGATTTCCAAACTGCCAGCGGCGATTGCCGAAACGCGGAAATTGGTTGATGAATACGGCATGACGGCGGCGATTTTCGGCCATGTTGGAGATGGCAACTATCATACGGTGCTGGCATTTGACCCGAACGATGCGGAGGAAACGAAACGGATCGAAGAAGTAAACGCCCGCATCGTTCGCTACGCCTTATCCCATGGCGGCACGTGCACGGGCGAGCACGGCATCGGCATCGGCAAACGGCAGTTTTTATACGAAGAACATCGCGATTCCGTTCCGTTTATGAAAGGGATTAAGCAGCTGTTTGACCCGAACGGTATTATGAATCCGGGAAAAATTTTCTTATCATGATCATGCTATTGCCCCGCTCCTTTGCTTGCAGCGGGGAATTTTTTGTCTGTTGGCAGGGAAAATACAGTAACAACCTGTTACCTATATGAAACAAATTATTTCCGTGTTGTGTGCATTACGGAATTTCGCCGATCTATTTACTTTTTACTGGGAAACGCGTTTATTTAGTAAGGAAGGATGAAGAAAAGGAGGATCTAAAATGGAACATCGACAATTACGCCCATTCCCAGATCATTTTTTATGGGGATCTGCTTCGGCGGCGTATCAAGTCGAAGGTGCTTGGAATGAAGATGGAAAAGGGCCGTCGGTTTGGGATGTATTTGCCAAACAGGAAGGAAGAACGTTTAAAGGAACAAACGGCGATGTCGCGGTCGATCATTACCACCGCTATAAAGAAGATGTGGCGTTAATGGCGGAAATGGGGTTAAAGGCATATCGTTTCTCCGTGGCATGGAGCCGCATTTTCCCAAATGGGAAAGAGGAAGTGAATGAAAAAGGGCTGCAATTTTATGACAATCTTATCAATGAACTGTTAACGCACAATATTGAACCGATTATCACACTGTATCATTGGGACGTCCCACAGGCGTTAATGGACGAATATGGCGCGTGGGAGTCGCGGCAAATTATCGATGATTTTCACGATTATGCGGTGACGCTGTTTCAGCGCTTTGGCGACCGAGTTAAATATTGGGTGACGCTCAATGAACAAAATATTTTCATCACATTCGGCTATCGGTTAGGGCTGCATCCGCCAGGGGTTAAAGATGTCAAGCGCATGTATGAGGCGAACCATATTGCCAATTTGGCGAACGCGAAAGTGATTCAAGCGTTCCGCCATTATGTGCCAGACGGCAAAATCGGCCCGAGCTTCGCTTATTCGCCGATGTATCCATACGATTGCCGGCCAGAAAATGTGCTGGCGTGGGAAAATGCCGAAGAATTTCAAAACCATTGGTGGATGGACGTATACGCCTGGGGCACGTATCCGCAAGTTGCGTGGAACTATCTCGAACAGCAAGGATTGGCCCCGACGATAGAACCCGGCGATATGGAATTATTGAAAGCAGGAAAACCAGATTTTATGGGCGTCAATTATTACCAAACGAAAACGGTCGAGTACAATCCACTAAACGGCGTCGGCGAGGGAGTCATGAACACGACGGGACAAAAAGGAACGTCGACGGAAAGCGGCGTTCCAGGACTGTTTAAAACGATTCGCAACCCGTATTTAGACACGACGAACTGGGATTGGACAATTGACCCTGTTGGCCTTCACATCGGATTGCGCCGTATTGCCAACCGGTATGGTTTGCCGATTCTTATTACTGAAAACGGCCTCGGCGAGTTTGACAAGCTCGAAGACGGCGATATCGTCAATGACGACTACCGCATTGACTACCTCCGCCGCCATATTCAAGAAATACAGCGCGCAATTACCGACGGTGTCGATGTACTCGGCTATTGCACATGGTCGTTTACCGATCTTCTCAGCTGGTTGAACGGCTATCAAAAGCGGTACGGGTTTGTGTATGTCAACCGTGATGACGAATCGGAAAAAGACTTGCGCCGTATTAAAAAGAAAAGTTTTTACTGGTACAAGCGAGTGATCGCTTCGAATGGTAAAGAGCTTTAAACATTTGCCAACTGCTTTTCGCATTTATGTAGGCTCGTTTAGCATCCGGTACATCTCTTTCGCCAAGTTTTCCAGCAAGTAAATGACCGGGATTTGCGTCGTGACGTTCGTTTGTTCAATAAACTCGGCATTGACGTAATACGTTAAGTTGTAATCCGATATTTTCGCCAAGGAACAATGTTTGCGGTTGGTGATGCTAATGATGGTGCTTCCTTTTTCTTTAAAGCGGTGTACTTGCGATAACGTATAGGACGTTTCGCCCGATACGGACAAAGCGATCACGACACAGTTGTTGAAATAATGGCCGTAAATCGGGAAAAACGGATCTTTAATATAAACGGAAAACTTTTTCAACGCGGAAAAATAGCGGGAACCGTATTCCGCCAAAATGCCGGAGCTGCCGGAACCGACGAAAATGACATTGTCGGCGCGGGCGATCGCGGCGGCCGCTTTGCGAATCGTCTGCTGGTAATCAGTTTTTAAGGTTCGTTCAAAAAATTCGGCCAGCGTGTCTTGGGCGTTCGTGATAAAGGAGCGCTCGTTTTGCTGCAAGTATAGTTTTAGTTTTGTTTTAAACTCGGAAAAGCCGTCGCAGCCCACCTTTTTGCAAAAGCGTAAAATCGTTGGCGGCGAAACGTGCACCGCTTCAGCGAGTTCGCGGATGCGCATGTATACTACTTCATTGGCGTGTTTCGTGACATAGTTGTAAATGATATAGTCTAGTTCGGAAAAACGGGCAATTTGTTCGGGCGTAAACATAAAGACACCTCGGTTTGGCTATTGTAATTGAATTATAGCATGCCAGATAAGAAGGAAACATTAGCTGGATTTGCAAGCTATTTTCTAAAGAAGGCTACAACCATAATTATTGTGCAACGCTGACTCAAAAGGTTATTCAAGCTAACCGTTTGAGTCATTTTTTTCGCTATCCCAACGATGCAACAATTTATGTACAATAAAGTTAGATGAGATGGTTTCATTCATACAGGAGGTCGTTTATGCATCGTACATGGTGGAAGTGGGTCATTTATGCCGGCAGCGTCACAGCGTTTGTTGCAAGCGCTTCCTTTACGATCTATTGCGCGTGGAAAGTGTATGCCTATCATCAGCCTAGTAAAGGGATAGCAGGGGAAGCCGAAAAGAATGCGTATCATTTTGTCCTCGTTCCGGAGGAGCTGGATAACGATTATTGGCGGCTCGTGGAACAAGGAGCGAAAGCGGCCGCAAAGGAAATGGGGGTAAGCCTTGAATATGTCGGACCGCGGCAGGCTAACATTGATGAACATATTCATATTCTTGAAAAAGCGGCCGCTTCCAAAGTAGATGGAATTATGACACAAGGATTAACGGAAAAAGAGTTTACTCCGGTCATCAATCATATAGTGGAAAAAAATATTCCGGTGGTGACAATCGACACCGATGCCCCAACAAGCAAACGCACGGCATATATAGGGACGGATAACTATTACGCCGGTTTTATCGCTGGCCGGGCATTAGCCGAAGATATGCACGGAAAGGCGAATGTGGCGATCATTACCGGCAGCCTTACTGCCTCCCACCAACAGCTGCGCGTGCAAGGCTTTAAAGATGCGGTGAAGCAAGAAAAGGGAATTCGCATCGTCGCCATCGAAGAGTCGCATATTACGCGCGTGCAGGCCGCGGAAAAAGCGTACAACATTTTAAAAAAGCATCCGGAAGTCAATGCGTTTTATGGGACAAGCGCGCTTGATGCCATTGGCATCGCCAAGGTCATTGAGCAGTTTCACCGCGAAAAAGGAACATATATTATCGGATTTGATACGCTTCCGGAGACGATTCACTATTTGCAAAAAGGAACGATTCATGCGACCGTGGTGCAGGAGCCGTACGAAATGGGGTATCACGCGGTGAAAATGATGGTCGATATTATGAAAGGAAACGATGTTCCATCGGTGACGAATACGGAAACGAAAGTGATTCGTAAGCAAGATTTGCCGCTGCGGCCATCCCGCAACTACGAGGTGAAACATGATTAAAATCCGCACGAAAGTATTGCTCTATTTTAGCATTTTCATTGTGCTGCTAAACGACACGGTCTTCTTTTTCTACCAAAGCAGCGAAGATATTGTCGCTGACTATGACTACAGCATGCGCCGGCTGCTTCTGTTTAATGAAATTTCGCAGCGGACAAACCGGATGGTAGAACAGTTGAACGCTTATGTGACGGAAAAAGATGAGCGCTATTTTCAGGAGTATGAGCGCCAATACCGGTGGCTGCAGCAGCACCGCAGACAAGTAGGCGAAACGCTTGCCAACCGGAATAATCGGCTTTTAGTAGAAAACTATGAACATATGATTGAAAGTTTGCTAGAGGAAGGAGCGCTAACGGTTTACCATTTTCAAACAGGCAATATTAGCTTATATTCTTCCCATCTTCATGAAGCAATGAAGATCGCTTCGTTTATTCAAGAGACGACCCTTTCCCTCATTGACGAGGAGTTAACAACCTATCAACATTTTTATAATGAAGTGGAAGCGCGGAATCGTTATTTTCGTTATATGGGGATCGGATTGTTTATGACGACGTTTTTGCTTGGCGTTCTTTTAGCCGTGTGGTTTTCCGGGGGGCTGACGAGGCCGATCGCGCGCCTTTCCCGCGCCGCTCGGGAAATCGCGAGCGGGAAGTTGGATGGTCCTGATGTCATCAGCACTACCAATGATGAATTGAAGCTGCTGACCGAGACGTTTAACGATATGCGCCGCAACCTGAAGCGGCTGATTGAGGAAATGAAGCAAAAGTCCGAGCTGGACCGGCTTGTCAAAGAGTTGGAGTTAAAAAGTTTGCAAAGCCAAATTAATCCGCACTTTTTATTTAACACGTTAAATGCTGTTGCGAAAATGGCGTATTTAGAAGAGGCGAACCAAACATCAAGGCTCATTGAAGCGATTGCCGCCATTTTGCGCTATAACTTGGGAGATTTGCAGCGTACGGTTACTTTGGCTGACGAGGTGCACATCGCGCATGAGTACTTTTTTATTCAACAGACGCGCTTTTTTGACCGCATTAAATTTTCTCTGAATGTAGAGGAGTCATGTTTATCGCTGCCGATTCCGCCGCTGACGTTGCAGCCGCTCATTGAAAATGCGTTCATTCATGGCATTGAGTCGTATGAAAAAGGAGCGGAGATTTCGTTAAAAGTGGAACAAAGGAAGGAGCTTGTAGTCATTGAAATAAAAGACAACGGAGTGGGGATGAGCGAAGAAGTGAAAGAAAAGCTGACCGCCTTTATCAAGGGAGAAGAAGAGGGCTCCGTTACTCATGGACAAACGCGCGGCCACTCGACGGGCATCGGGATGCGGAACGTCATTCGCCGGCTGCAGCTGTTTTACGGGATGCAAGATGTCGTCGAAATAGAATCAGCGGTTGGAAAAGGAACGACGATCCGCTTGCTTTTGCCAAAGACAAAAGGGGGTGAAGACGAATGAAAATCGCTGTCGTCGACGATGAAGCGCTGGAGCGGAAAGCATTGCAAAAAATGATTCGCGACCATCTCCCAGCGGTGGAAGTGATCGCGGAAGCGGCCAACGGAAGAGAGGCGGTGGAAGCCGCTGATCAATATAAACCGGATGTGATGTTGATGGATATTAAAATGCCCGGAATCGACGGGCTTGAGGCGATCGAATTGATTCGCCGAAAGCATCCAGATATCAAGTTTATTATCGTTTCCGCGTTTGATACGTTTGACTATGCGAAGCAAGCGATGAGGCACGGGGTAAAAGAATATTTATTAAAACCAAGCCGAAAAGAAGAAGTGATTGGCGCGCTGCGGCGGGTGTATGACGAATTAATGGAAGAGCGGCGGAAAGAGGAAGAAAATCGGGAATTGCAGCAGCGGGTGCACCAATTGCAAAAGCTGGTCGAAAAAGAGTGGCTATCCGTGCTCATGCTCGAAGAAGTGTCTTCAGAAGAATGGAAACGGTGGGAGGCGCTGCTTCCGTTTTCGATCGACTCGGGAATGTTTATGGTGATTCAGTTTCCAAACGGCGGGAAAAGAGAGGATTGGAAGCGCTGGATCGAGCGGATGCTTGGTGAAAAAGCGGTGGTGCGTTATGTCATTGGCAAAATGATGGACGGACAAATGCCGGTGTTGTTTTTTACGGATATTGTCGATCAATCATTCACTTGGAAGCCGCTGATCCAGTCCCTCTCTCTCGAACTGATTCAGCAGTTTGAACAGCAATATGGACAAGCGCTTTATATCGGTCTCGGCTCCCCCGCATCGCGGCTCGAGGAACTGCACCATTCTTATTATGAGGCGCTCGCCGCTGTGCAATATTATGCGTCGCAAAAAAAGGCAAAGGGCGGGTTCGTGCCGAAAAAAGCAGTGCTTGCCGCTGTTGCTGAGCATACGGAGAGAGAAAAACGATTGTTGGATGTCGTGCGCCAAGGCGATTTGGAGCAGGCGCTTTTGCAATGTCTCTTGTATATCGAGGAGGTCGCTACCCATCATCCGTTTGCGGTCGTGCAACAGAAGCTGGAGGAAACGTTCATTTTGCTCGGCCGCATGTTGGCCGATTTCGGCATTGCGTATGAGCGGGCCACTACTTTTCATTCGTGCCGTTCCCTCGAAGAATTGAAAAAAATTGCTGCGGAACAGCTGCGGCACATGGTTTATCATATCCAGGCGTGGCGTCACCAGCAGGCAAACGGAAAGCTTGGCAAGGCGAAAGATTATATTGACGAGCATTACCATCATCCGCTGACACTGGAAGAAGTCGCGGAATATGTCGGTATCAGCCCATACTACTTTAGCAAACTATTTAAAGACCGCTTCGGAATGACGTTTATTGACTATGTGACCGATGTGCGCATCGCCCGCGCGAAAAAGGAAATGGCCAATCCAAATAAAAGTTTAAAAGAAATTTGTTTTCTCGTCGGCTATAATGACCCGAATTATTTTAGCCGCGTTTTTAAAAAGCATACCGGCATGTCCCCGAGCGAATATCGGAAAAAGCTCCATTTGGCTACGTGATCGTGGCCAGGAGCTTTTTTTGCTAATGAACAAAAAAGTGAAGAAGATCGCAAAAAAGTACAGAGATTTATTCACAGAAACGGCGCAAAAACATGTTACATTCATATTGAAAGGGTTTTCAATGATGAAATGAGGGGGAGGAGAGCGTGAAGAAAAAAGGATTATGGTTGTCTTTAGCGCTAGTGTTTGGTTTAACGTTATCTGGCTGTAATTCCGATTCCGCATCCAACAATACCAATAAAGAGGATCAAGGCGGAAGCAAAGGACATGAGAAGCTAGAAATATTTAGCTGGTGGACGGGCGCTGGAGAAGAAGATGGATTAAAAGCGCTGCTCAAGCTGTTCCAAGAAAAATATCCAGATATTCCGGTAGAAAACGCGGCGGTAGCCGGAGGAGCGGGAACGAATGCGAAGGCGGTATTAGCGAGCCGCATGCAAGGAAATGACCCTCCTGCGACATTCCAAGTGCACGGCGGCGCGGAGCTCAATGAAGGATGGGTCGCCGCTGGCAAAATGGAACCGCTCAACGATTTGTATGAAAAAGAAGGCTGGATGGATAAGTTTCCAAAATCATTGATCGACATGGTCAGCAAGGATGGAAAAATTTATTCCGTTCCTGTGAATATTCACCGCGGCAACGTACTTTGGTATAACAAAAAAATCTTTGCTGAAAACGGCCTCCAGCCGCCAAAAACGTTTGATGAATTTTTCCAAGTTGCCGAAAAGTTGAAAGCGAAAGGCATTACCCCGCTTGCGTTGGGAGATAAAGAACCATGGACAGCAACACATTTATTTGAAACCGTTTTATTAGGTACGCTCGGTACCGAAGATTATAAAAAGCTCTGGACGGGAGAATTGTCGTTTGACGATCCGAAAGTGAAAGAAGCGGTCAACACGTTTAAGAAAATGCTAAATTACGTCAATGAAGACCACAGCTCCCGCAACTGGCAAGATGCCGCTCAGTTGGTTGGCAAAGGCGAAGCAGCCATGAACATTATGGGAGATTGGGTCAAAGGCTATTTTGTCAATGATTTGAAATTAAAAGTGAATGAAGATTTCGGCTATGTGCCGACACCAAACACAGAAGGAAAATTCATGGTCATCACCGATACGTTTGGCTTGCCAAAAGGCGTGAAAAATCCGGATGATGTGAAGAAATTTTTATCGGTGCTTGGTTCCGTGGAAGGGCAAGACACATTCAACCCTCTGAAAGGTTCGATTCCAGCGCGCATTGATGCGGATGTATCCAAGTATGACGAGTATGGAAAACAAACGATCGAAGATTTCAAAACGGCAGAACTTGCACCAAGCTTAGCGCACGGATCAGCGGCGCCGGAAGGATTTGTGACGAAAGTCAACCAAGCGGTCAATATTTTCGTAACGCAAAAAGACACGAAAACGTTTATTGATACACTTGTATCGGCTTCGTCAGAATTGAAGAAATAAAGAAGAAAAGGGGACGGGAACCATTCTCTTCCCCTTTTCGTGTTAGGACAGGAGGGATGGAAATATGGAAACGGTAAAGACAGTACCGGAAAGAAACGTTACAGTCGTACCAGAGGCACGAAAAAAGCGAAAATGGACGGTGGACCATTGGCTTGCGGCCGCATTTCTCACGCCGTCGGTTGTGCTCGTCTTTATTTTCGTCTATGGCTTTATCGGCTGGACGGGATATGTTTCCCTCAGCAACTGGAATTCACTTGTACCTGATTTATCGTTTGCCGGATTAAAAAACTATATCTATTTATTTCATGATTTCCGCTTCCAAGCTGATTTGCGGAATACATTGGTCTTTACGGTCTTGTTCATCGGTGTAGTGATTGTGCTTGGCCAATTGCTGGCAATTTTGTTGGATCAAAAACTGCGCGGCGAATCGATTTTCCGCAACATTTTCTTTTTCCCGATGGCGTTATCGTTTGTGGTGACAGGGGTGGTTTGGCAATGGCTATTAAACCCGTCAACCGGTGTCAACTTGTTTTTAAAAAAGTTTGGATTGGATTCGAAGTGGTACACAGATACAACGATTTTGGCAGGTTTTCACTTAGGAAAAATTGAATTTGGCGTGCCGGTGGCGATCGTGGCGGTGGTGATTGCTGCCGTATGGCAAATGACAGGATTTGCTGTTGCCATGTATTTGGCCGGATTAAGGGCGATTCCGGAAGAAGTGCGCGAGGCGGCGCGGATGGACGGCGCGACGGAGCTGCAAATTTACCGCAAAATTATTATTCCATTGCTGCGGCCGATTACCGTCAGTGTGATCATCATTATGGCCCATATTTCGCTGAAAATTTTTGATCTGATTTACGCGATGACCGGCCCTGGGGCGAACTTTGTCACCGATGTGCCGGGGGTATATATGTTTGAGACGACGTTCCGCGGCAACTATTATGCGAACGGAGCGGCGATCGCGATGATTATGCTCCTTTCTGTCGCCATTTTTATCGTTCCATACTTGATTTCCAGCCGGAAGGGGGGATCGTGATGAGACAACGGGCATGGTCGAAGCTGTTTTTATATGTCATTTGTATCTTCATGAGCCTGTTTTTCTTAATGCCGATTTATGTGATGCTGGTGACAAGCGTCAAGCCGCTGGACGAAGTGACGCTCGCCGATATGTGGAAGCTTCCGTCCACCTTCGACTGGAGCAGCTATCAAACCGCGTTTGCGAAATTGGCGCCGAACTTTTGGAATTCCGTTTATTTAGTTGTTCCGGCGACATTGTTGTCAGCGATGTTAGGGGCATTGAATGGCTACGTATTGTCAAAATGGAAATTCAAAGGAGCAGATACAATTTTTACGCTCATTTTGTTCGGCATGTTTATCCCTTATCAAAGTATTTTAATTCCGCTCATCCAGTTTTTGCGCGAAATTGGCTTGTATAATACAATTCCAGGACTTATATTTGTCCATGTCGTGTACGGAATTCCAATTACGACGTTGATGTTCCGCAATTTTTACGCGGCGATCCCGGATGAAATGATTGAGTCGGCGAAAATCGACGGAGCCGGGTTTTTACGGATTTTCCGCTACATTATGCTTCCGCTCTCGATTACCGGGTTTGTCGTCGTAGCGATTTGGCAGTTTACGAATATATGGAATGAATTTTTATTCGCCGTCACGATCACAACCTCTTCCCAGCAACCGATTATGGTCGCTTTGCAAAACTTATCCGGTAGCCAAATCGTGCAATGGAACGTGCAAATGGCGGGAGCGCTGCTTGCGGCTTTGCCAACCTTGCTTGTATACATTTTTTTAGGCAAATACTTTGTCCGCGGCTTATTAGCAGGTTCGGTGAAAGGGTAATGATGCATGCGGCAAAGGCATGAGTAACATGTTTGGGGGAGGAAACCCGTTTCCTTCTTTTCGAAGCTGACGGGGCTATGCTACGATCCGTTTGTCGTCGACCTCAGCTTGTCGACTTTGTCGACAAGCTGAAAACCCGCTGATTTTCAGCGGGTTTTATCACCGACTTAACGCTTTATGATACAATGAAAGCGGAAAACATAGAGACGAAAGCGGGGAGAAGTGCGTGTATCTTGGGGCGATTGAAGCCGGCGGCACGAAATTTGTCTGCGCCATCGGCGATCATGACGGAAATATTAAGGAGAGAGTGACGTTTCCAACAACGACGCCGGAAGAAACGATGCGCCATGTCGTTGAGTTTTTCCGCCAATACCCGTTAGAAGCGATCGGCATCGGTTCGTTTGGTCCGATTGATTTGCATCGAGATAGTGTGACGTACGGCTATATTACGAGCACGCCGAAACAAAAATGGGTGAATTTCAACTTTGTCGGCGAAATGAAACGGCATTTTTCCGTGCCGATTGGCTTTGATACGGATGTCAATGCGGCCGCGCTTGGGGAACGGCGCTGGGGCGCCGCGAAAGGGCTGCAAAGCTGCATTTATATTACCGTTGGAACGGGAATTGGTGTCGGAGCGATTGTCGAAGGAAAGCTGCTTCATGGTCTGATGCATCCGGAAATGGGGCATATTCTCGTCCGTCGCCATCCGCAAGACACATTTGCCGGTGTTTGTCCGTATCATGGCGATTGTTTGGAAGGAATGGCGTCCGGACCGGCGATTGAAAAGCGCTGGGGGAAAAAGGGAGCAGAGCTGGCCGATCGCGCAGAAGTATGGGAGTTAGAAGCGTTTTATTTGGCCCAGGCGATTGCCAACTACATCTTAATTTTATCGCCGGAAAAAGTCATTATTGGCGGCGGCGTCATGAAGCAAGAGCAGCTGTTGCCCAACATTCGTCATCATGTCATTGAGTTTCTCAACGGATACGTACAACACGAGGTGATTTTACAAAAAATAGATGAGTATATCGTCCTACCTGGATTAGGTGATAACGCTGGAATTTGCGGTGCGCTTGCGTTAGCGAAACAAGCGCTTGATGAGTAATCGGAAATGAAATACGACCGTTCGTTGCGGAACAGGATGCAACGAAAACGGTCGTTTTTTATTATAATCAGGCGGAAAACCATTCTTCTGATGGCACCGCATCCATTGCGGAACGGCTTGTTAATGGCAATATAGCGTAATAAGGATAATTGACACAGGATAGGTGTTAGTAGCAGATTGCTTGTTTGATCCAACGCTAGAACAATATAAGAGAAGTAAAATCGTGCTATCATGTATTGACAAATATTATTTTTTATGATATTATAATAATTTTATAAATTGACATTTTGTTTAGAACTATGGTAAATAATATATACGTAATGTTTAGCAATGAACCTCACCCACCAACATTCTGTTAAGAGGTGGGAGACTTCTCGGTAAATATGTTAAAACTAATTTTATTTATTAAGGGAGAGGATTCAATGAAGATTTCGAATGGAGTAGCAATGCTTGAATTAAAAGTTCAAGGTTTTGTTTTAAATCCTACGCTGATTTGGGATGATGAAACTGCCGTTTTAATTGATGCCGGCATGCCTGGGCAATTAGAACAAATACGTGCCGCCATGAGTGAGGTCGGCGTCTCCTTTGATAAATTGAAAGCAGTAATTCTGACACATCAGGATTTGGATCACATAGGAGGTCTTCCTGAAATACTAAAAGAATCCACTAACCGCATTGAAGTGTATGCACACGAGCTTGACAAACCATATATTGAGGGAGCTTTGCCTCTTATCAAAACAGACCCCAACCGCATGAGTAAAGAAGAATGGGTGTCTCTTCCAGAAGAAGTGCGGATTTTATATCAGAATCCTCCGAAAGTGAAAGTTGACAAGACTGTGGATGACGGTCAAGAGCTTCCTTATTGCGGGGGGATTCGTGTTATTTTTACGCCTGGGCATACTCCAGGACATATTAGCCTGTATTTAAAACAAAGTAAAATCCTTGTTGCTGGGGATGCAATGATATGTGTAGATGGCTCATTGCGCGGGCCAGTTCAGAAAACAACGCTAGATATGAATACAGCGCTTCGTTCTTTGGAAAAATGTTTGAATTTAGATATAGAATCTGTGATTTGTTATCACGGAGGTATTTGTAATGACAACGTGAAAAATCAGCTCCAACACCTTGTAAGACAGGACGGCAATGCAGCGGAAAAGAAATGAAAGTTGATAAATTCAAAAAATAGCAGTTTTATAGGCAGTTAAATATGAAGCCATTAGAAATCGCGGGCTTCATCAATAAGCAGCTTTGGTTTGTGGAATCATCATCCGCGGTGAAGCCCGACTCATCGTTTAAAGGGTCAGCAGGAAAGGAAGCGGCGAAGAAGAGAGGTAAAAAAGCAAATGGACGATTTTTTGTTATTTCATGACTATTAAGTCAATAAACATTTGACTATATGGTCGTTTTTTTATGAACATAATTGTTGATAAAAAATAAAAAGATATTTATAATTATGGTTACGATAATGATGACCATGTGGTCAAATTTGCGGCATAGGAATCGAGGTGCTTTTCAATGGACAAATGTAACAAACCAGTTCGCTTTGAACGTGTAGTGGAGGCGTTGCGAAAACATGGAGTGCACGTTGAGCTCGTCAAACCGCGTTCGCAACTGTCTGTATATAAGCATACGCTACAAAACGCTTGCCCTTCTGTTCATGAAATTTCCTCTATCTAGGAGATGAAAAAGAAATGGCCGATGAACGCAAAGTCCAGTTTATTGAAACAGCTATGAAATTATTTGCGGAAAAAGGGTATTATTCTACATCGATTCAAGATATTGTCGATGCGTGGGGCATTTCGAAAGGAGCATTTTATCATCACTTTTCGTCAAAAGAAGATTTAATGCTTGCCATCATTCAGCACCATTTTGAAAAAATGATGGAAAGTTTCACCGTCATTCCACAGGATAGCGAGTCGGAAAAAGAGCGGTTTATTCAACAAATCGCTGCGCATTTTGCGAATATGCATGAGCATAAAGAATTTTTGCAAATGATGATGGCCGAACAAATCCCAAAAATTAGCAGTGATATTCACCTTTATTTATTGAAGCTGCGTGCTTATATCTTTTCTTGGTATTGCGACCGCCTCATCGAAGTATACGGAACAGAGGTAGAGCGGTACGTGTTTGACGTGGCGACGATGCTAAAAGGCATGATTCGCCAATATATGTTTTGCTTCTTTTTACAGACAAATAGGATTCATCCCGAAGAAGTGGCGCGTTTTCTCGTGCGGCGTTTGGATGCGATCATTGCGAGCTTTTCGCCTGAAGAAGCACCGATTTTAAACAAAGAAATGTTAAAGCCGCTGATCGAAATGGAAGAAAAAGAGCGGTGTGTATTGCAAGAAAAGATCAGCGCCCATATCGCCCATATGCAAAAAAAGATTTTATCGCTTTCACTCGATAAAAAGATACAGCACGAGCTTCATGCCGCGCTTGATACGTTAGAAGCGGAGTTAATGAATGAAGAATCGGCACCGAGGGAATATGTTGTGCAAGGGATTTTATTATATATCGAGAACCGGCATCTTTCGCTGCTTGCGGATGATTTGGCCGCATTAAGAAAGGATATTGAACAATACCGGAAAACGAATAATAGATGGGAGAGAAGTAAATGGAAAAAGCATTAGAAATGCCAACTAGCACCATTCGGCACCGCAATATATTAATTACTGGTTTAATCATTGCCATGCTTTTTGGAGCATTGGACGGAACGATCGTCGGAACGGCGATGCCGCGCATCGTTGGGGAGCTTGGCGGATTAAGTTTAATGACATGGCTGACGACCGCTTATATGTTGACATCGACAACGGTTGTGCCGATTGCCGGAAAGCTTGCGGATTTATTAGGCAGACGAGTCATTTATGTGACAGGACTCGTTGTTTTTATGATTGGCTCCGCCCTTTGCGGCATGGCGAATAATATGACAGAGCTCATTATTTACCGCGGATTGCAAGGAATCGGCGGAGGAATTATGATGCCGATGGCAATGATCGTCATCGGGGATGTGTTTACTGGAAAAGAACGTGCGAAATGGCAAGGGGTTTTTGGTGGATTGTACGGTCTTGCCTCCGTCATAGGCCCGCAAGTTGGCGGTTTTATCGTCGACCATTTAAATTGGCGCTGGGTATTTTACATTAATCTTCCTGTCGGGATTTTGGCAACGATTTTTATTGCGATGGGATTGAGCAAATATAAAGCGGAAGGGCCAGTGAAGTTTGATCTTGCCGGAATGGTTACGATGTCTGTCGGCGTGGTTAGCTTGCTTTTAGCGTTAACGTTTGGCGGGGATAAGTATGAATGGACATCATGGCAAATCATTGCCTTGTTTGCGGCGGCACTCGTCTTTTTAACGCTGTTTGTATTCGTAGAGAGGAAAGCGGAAGAACCGATTTTGCCGATGCATTTATTTAAACACCGCACGTTTACTGTATTAAATGGAATTGGCTTTTTAATGAGTGTCGGCATGTTTGGGGCGATTATGTTTGTTCCGTTTTTTATGCAAGGGGTTGTCGGAGTAAGTGCGACCCAGTCCGGCACGATTATGACGCCGATGATGATTACGATGATTATCGGAAGCATCGTTGGTGGCCGAACCGTTTATAAAATTGGTGTAAAATCACAGCTATTCATTGGCATGGTCGTGATGGCAGCGGGGTTCAGTTTATTAAGCACGATGGATGTTGATACGTCCAAATGGACCGCCACGTTGTATATGATCATTTTAGGGCTTGGAATGGGATTAGTGATGCCGATTTTAACGCTCGCTCTGCAAGAGAGTTTTCCAAAGTCTGAGCTTGGCGTCGTCACTTCCTCAAGCCAGTTTTTCCGCGCGATCGGCGGAACGTTTGGCATGACGGTGTTAGGGGCGATTATGAACCATCGGTCAAGCCAGCTGCTGGATGACCGTCTCATGCCAATGCTTCGGTCGCTTCCTCCACAAGCAAAAGGAATGGTGGACCGGTTTGCCCATATGATTCATGATGATCCGCAAGGGCTTTATTCCGTTTTGCTTAGCCCGGAAGCGCTGGCGAAAATACCGCCGCAAATGCGGGAAACGTTTGTGCCGATTTTAAAACAGTCGCTGGTGGATTCTCTTCAATCTGTTTTCCTATTTGGACTTATTTTTGTCATTGGTGGGACAGTGCTTGTATTTGGGCTGAAGAAAATCAAACTGTCTGACCGCCGGCAATTGCCGGAAACGGCGAAAAACGAAAAACTGCCGCAGAGCTAGCTCTCCGCGGCAGTTTTTTGTTGCGCCGGAGCGAGGAAATACGGCAGCAAATAGATACGTTCCACTTGATCGGTCGGCCGGCAAGGAATAGGAATTTTTTCAACTGCCGGAGGCAAGCCTGTGACTTGCCTCCGCCAAGTTGATGCGTGACAGAGGACCGCACAACACCGCTGATGGAGTCGGCACAGTGGGTGGCTGTTCGGTCGCGGAAGTCGGATTCTCTAGGGAAGGGAACAGAAGGTGATAGTGGTTCGCTAACCATCAAGATTCGCTGCCAAACACCCGCGAGCGGGTGAGAAAGCGGACGCCTTCTGGCCCTTCAAGCGAAAACATGCCGCCGCGTCCGGGTACGACGTCGATAATAAGCTGTGTATGTTTCCAATATCCGTATTGCGCTTTGGAAATGTAAAATGGACAGCCGCCGATTTCACCAAGGAGCACATCGGAATCGCCGACAATCAGCTCTCCTTGCGGGTAGCACATCGGCGAACTGCCGTCGCAGCAGCCGCCGGATTGGTGAAACATAAGCGGCCCATACTTTGCCTTTAATTTTTCAATCAAGGCGAGCGCGGCATCGGTCGCAATTACTTTTGGCTCCTCGTTCATAATAGTCCCCTCCCTGCAGGAATATCGATGGGCAGAAAAGGCAGCGCGGACGGTGCGCTGCCTACATGATTAGAACAGTCCTAATTTTTTCGGCGAGTAGCTAACGAGCAAGTTTTTCGTTTGTTGATAATGGTCGAGCATCATTTTGTGCGTTTCGCGGCCGATGCCGGACATTTTGTAGCCGCCGAATGCGGCGTGGGCAGGGTACACGTGGTAGCAGTTCGTCCACACGCGTCCCGCCTGGATGCCGCGGCCGAAGCGGTAAGCGGTATTAATGTCACGCGTCCAGACGCCGGCGCCTAAGCCGTACAATGTTTCATTGGCAATCGCCAGCGCTTCGTCCTTATCTTTAAACGTGGTGACGGCAAGGACAGGACCGAAAATTTCTTCTTGGAAAATACGCATTTTATTATGGCCTTTGAAAATCGTCGGTTTGACGTAATAGCCGTCTCTTAAGTCGCCTTCTAAGTAGTTACGTTCGCCGCCGATGAGCAGCTCGGCGCCTTCCTGTTTGCCGATATCAATGTACGAGAGGATTTTTTCCAATTGCTCCGAAGACGCCTGTGCTCCGATCATCGTTTCCGTATCGAGCGGGTTGCCTTGCTTGATTTGTTTCACGCGTTCGAGCGCCCGCTCCATAAAAGCGTCGTAAATCGATTCTTCAATCAAGGCGCGCGACGGGCATGTGCACACTTCGCCTTGGTTTAAGGCAAACATCGTAAATCCTTCTAACGCTTTATCGAGAAATTCATCATCTTGTTCCATGACATCTGCGAAGAAAATGTTCGGAGATTTGCCGCCAAGCTCTAGGGTGACAGGAACGATGTTTTGCGATGCGTATTGCATGATGAGTCGTCCTGTTGTTGTTTCGCCGGTAAACGCTACTTTTGCGACACGAGGATTGGAGGCAAGAGGTTTTCCGGCTTCTAAACCAAATCCGTTGACGATGTTGACGACACCTGGAGGAAGTAAGTCTTGAATGAGCTCCATCAAAACGAGGATCGAAGTTGGTGTTTGTTCAGCAGGTTTTAAAACAACGCAGTTTCCAGCGGCTAACGCCGGCGCTAGTTTCCATGCGGCCATTAAAATCGGGAAGTTCCATGGAATGATTTGTCCGACAACTCCGAGAGGTTCTTTAAAGTGGTAGGCTACCGTATTTTCGTCAATTTCGGCGAGCGTCCCTTCTTGGGCGCGAATGCATCCGGCGAAATAGCGGAAATGGTCAATCGCCAGCGGAATATCGGCCGCCAATGTTTCGCGGATCGGTTTGCCGTTTTCCCACGTTTCCGCGACCGCGAGCATTTCTAAGTTTTCTTCCATGCGGTCGGCGATTTTGTTCAAAATCCGTGCCCGCTCCGTGACGGAAGTGCGGCCCCACGCGTCTTTTGCGGCATGGGCGGCGTCTAAAGCGAGTTCAATGTCCGCTGCTTTTGAACGCGGCACTTCGCAATACGGTTTTCCTGTAATCGGCGAAATGTTTTCAAAATACTCGCCATCGACTGGAGGAACCCATTTGCCTCCGATAAAGTTTTCGTAGCGCTGTTTAAACGTGACAAGCGCTCCCGGCTGGCCAGGCTGAGCGTAAAGCATTCCAATTCCCCCTTTATGTAGTTTTGTATACGCTTGCAGAGAAGCGTATACAATTTAGAAAAGTGAAAAAATTCCTCCCAATGATTAGATTAACATTGAAGGGCAATTTTGTCAAAGCAAAAAACAAGCCGCCTAGTAATGCAATTCGAGCCCTTCCAGCCAGCGGCTTGCGTATACGCTGCTTAAATGATGGAACGATTCCAGCACATCGCTTGGATTCGCCGCAAAAAATTGTTTTGCAACGCTTTGATTTTGTTCGTGAATAAATTGAAACAGAAAGTCTGTTTTGACACGATTGACGATTAAAAGCGCACAATAAGAGCGTTCGAGCTGCTTTTTGCGTTCGATTGTATCATCAATTTGTTCGAAATGCGCGTTATAGCGGGAAATGAGTTCGGATATATGTTCGCGAATTCGCGCTTGCGCTTCGTTCATCGTTTCCTCGATCTCTCTGGCAGAAAGAAAGGATTGTTCTTGCAACATGGTTCCAAACACTTGTTGTAAAGCATGCGACGATTCTGTTGCGAATGCTACATTGGCGAGCAATCCATGCATATATTCATACTCATCCGCCGCTTGAATGCGTAATTTCATAATGATTTCAAGCACATCGGAATGGACTTTTTCTTTCGTCCAATGTCTCGTTAGTTCATGAAGCAAAATCGATAAGAGATGGGCTGCTTCTTCTTTCGTCATGGCGGTTAGTTCCTTTCTACGTTGTTTATTTGTATATCTAAAGGATGCCATGTTTTCTTCATGTCCGTCAATGTTCATGTTGTAGGACGCCACTTCTTCAAGTAAGATGGAATTAATGGAAAAAGGGGAGGAGAGAAGCGATGAAGCCGCTGCGCTTACGGGGACATCATTTATTATGTGTGCACGGATTTCGCGGCATGGGATACAGCCCATCGTTTGTGGAAAAGATGTGGGAAGTTGTAACGAACATTCGCGATGAGGAGAAAGACTTTCCGATTCAAGTCGTCGCTGCTCTTGATGATGCGTGCATGGCATGTCCGCACCATGGAGAAACGACGTGCCAAGCCGATCCGAATTCGAATGAACATGTTACTTCGATGGATCAAAAAGTGATCCATCACTTAGGCATTGAAGAAAACGGTATTTATTTAAAATCGGAATTAGTGAAACTTACCGCCCAAAAAGTGCGTCCGGAACATTTAGATTATCTTTGTGCCGACTGTTCTTGGCTTCCGTACGGTGTGTGTAAAGAAGGGATTGCCAATGTCCGCAATGGCAATATTATGCAAAAGTAAACAGGATGATATTTTTGTCAGAATTCCGCAAAAATAATGACACCTTCCATAAAAAAGTGTGGTATGATAAACAAATATAAAGAGATTCTCGAACAGAAAGGGTTATGGACATGAAAGTGGCAAAATTCGGTGGAAGTTCTGTCGCAAGCGCCACACAGTTTCGTAAAGTGGCGGATATTGTCAGCTCCGATGTTGAACGGCGCATTGTGATCGTATCGGCACCGGGAAAACGGTTTAAAGACGATGTGAAAGTGACCGATATGCTTATTCAGCTGGCGCAGGCGGTGATCGACGGGAAAGCATATGATGAGGTGCTTGACGAGATCATAAAGCGGTATGCAGAAATCGCGAACGAGCTCGAGTTGCCAGCAAGTGAATTTTTAACTCAACTCGAAGATGATTTGCGTTGGAAAATTTCTGAGTACTGCAATGAGCCATGCCGCTTGATGGATGCGATCAAAGCGAGCGGGGAAGATCATAACGCGCGGTTGATGGCGCTGTATTTACAGGAAACCGGGCTGGAAGCAAGCTATGTCAGTCCCCGGGAGGCGGGAATTTTCGTTACGGATGAACCGGGCAATGCACAAATTTTGCCGGAGTCATACGAAAAGTTGTATCAGTTGCGCAAACGGCGCGGCGTGTTGGTCATCCCGGGGTTTTTCGGTTACTCGCTTGATGGACATATTGTGACATTTCCGCGCGGTGGCTCCGATATTAGCGGCTCCATTGTCGCAGCAGGCGTAAAAGCGGATGTGTACGAAAACTTTACCGACGTTGATTCGATTTATTGCGTCAACCCTTCAATTATTGCCAATCCGCGCAAATTGAAAGAAATTACGTACCGGGAAATGCGCGAGCTTTCTTACTCTGGGTTTTCCGTGTTTCATGATGAAGCGCTCGAGCCGGTATACCGCGCAGGAATTCCGGTTTGCGTCAAAAATACGAATAATCCGGCCGCGCCAGGTACTTGGATTGTTGCCAAACGCAACCATCAGGAAGAGCCGATTGCCGGCATTGCCAGCGATACGGGATTTTGCAGCATTAACATTAGCAAATATTTAATGAACCGGGAAATCGGATTTGGGCGCCGGGTGCTGCAAATTTTGGAAGATGAAGGAATTTCCTACGAACATACGCCTTCTGGCATCGACAATATGTCGGTGATTTTACGTGCTAACCAGCTAGAAGGAGAGAAAGAAAAGCGCATTTTAGACCGCATTCAAACGGAATTGGAAGTCGATGAAGTGAATGTGGAATACGGGCTCGCGCTCATTATGGTCGTCGGCGAAGGCATGGAGCGCACCGTTGGAATGGCGGCAAAAGCGACAACGGCGCTGGCAAAGGCCAACATTAACTTAGAAATGATTAACCAAGGCTCATCGGAAGTAAGCATGATGTTTGGCGTGAAAGAAGAAGTCGTCACCCATGCGGTGCGCGCGCTGTATGAGGCATATTTTCAAGAATTACCCGTCGGAAACAGCGTCAAATAAGAAGCGGGATACATAAGAAGCGGAAACGAACAAAACAGATTCGTTTCCGCTTCTTTTTTATACATAAGACGCCGTTGTTTAGAAAATACTACCAATGTATCTTACTCCATGTAATGGAAGGGAGGAAATGGCATTGAAACGGTGGTTGTCCGCTATTATTGCTTGTTCGGTGGTTATCATTGCTTCCAATGGGGCGCGCGCATTTGCCCAAATTCAACAACAAGAACTGGAACAGTACATAGGCAGCATCGGCTGGTCGATGGACGATCTGCTTCATTACTTGGGCAAGTACCACATGACGGTCGCGGATTTTCAAAACATGGAGGAATTAAAACAATGGCTTGGCACGCCGATTACGGAAGAAAACATGCAACGCTTGCTTAAGAAGCACCAACTGACGCAAGAAGAGCTAGAGGCGCTGCTCGGGCAGTTTGGGGAAACGGTGCAAGATTATACGTTTATTGAAGATTTGGATACAGCGGTCCGTTTTTACCTGCATCATAACAAAAAGATGCAGCAAATTAACGATATGCTTGGTGTGATTGGCTTTACCGAAAGTGAGGCAAAACGTCTGTTTGCCCATATTGCCTCGCTGCCAAATCCAGAGGTAGGGCAGCAGTTAGCCGAACTTAATCGCCGTCTGAAACCATTTTTGCAAGTAGAAGATGCGACACAGCTGACCGAAACGCAGCGCAGGCAGCTGCTTTCCATTTGGGAAGAAACATTGTCTGCTTTGCAAATGAAAGCAACATTTTATTTAGAGGGAAACGGGAAAAGGAAGGAAATCGCTTATCATGAGCTGGCAGCGGCAAACATGCCGGACGGACGCGAGTTATTGGTCGAATTATATAACCAAGCAGGGGAGTTGCTTTCTGATGTGCGGTTGTCCAAAGAAATGTTTACTTCCGGCTACGTCATGCGGGCCGGGGAAAAATGGGTCGCAGCAGGAGCATTAGCAAGTGAAATGAAAGAAACGATGTATGGCGAAAAAATGCCGGATACCGCTTCTCCATATCTGACACATGCGCTTTCCGGTGTTCTCCTCGCATTGTTTGGTTTTTACGTTTATTGGCGCACGAAAAGGAAATTGGCGGAGTGAAAACGAGTGTTTCATCGCGCGAAGATGTATGTTGCAGCGGTATGTATCGTGATCGGCTTGGGGATGGCGTTTTGGAACGGTTATTGCTACTGGATCGGATATCATGCCGTACAAAATGTTGAAGCGAAAAAAAAACAGCCGTCCCGGCCGCAACAGGCGGCGTTGCCGGCAAAGCCGAAGATCGGAGAGCAAATCGGAGCGCTGTTTATTCCGAAGCTCGGCGTATCGATCCCGATTTACCAAGGAGTGACGGAACAACAACTGCGAAAAGGCATCGGCCACTATCCAAAAAGCGCTTTGCCTGGGGAACCGCGCAATATGGTGCTATCGGGCCATCGCGATACCGTATTTCGGCAGTTAGGGAAAATCGGCATTGGTGACGAATTAATGGTGAAAACGGCAAGCAAACAATTTATTTATCGCGTAACGAAAGTCCGCATTGTCGATCAACATGACCGGACGGTTCTTGTTGAAAAACCGCGCCCAACGCTAACGGTGACGACGTGCTATCCCTTTCATTTTTTCGGCAAGGCAAAGCAGCGCTATGTGCTGATCGCCCGGCTCGTTTCGATACAAAAACGATAAAGAAAAGGGCTAGAAGCGTTTTCTAGCCCTTTACTGTTTCTTCATTATTTTTGATCCCGCGGCGTTCGTCTAGTTGCTGTTTAAATTCTTTCAATAACGCCTCGCCTTGCAGTCCCTTTTTCACAAGACCCGCCAGTACGACTTCCGCCAAGTTCGTTCTACTTGGAACGATGAGTCCTTCCATCAGCACACTGATATGGTTGTTCATTCTTGTGATGGAACGAATGGTGACAAGCATATTGGCTGGATCATTGCTGCGATTGGTAATTGTTACTTGCAGACGAAATTCACTCTCTTTGTGCTGCAGGTCTGCGAAAATTGGTTCATACTGTTGGTCTAAATAGGCTTCCACGAGCCAGCGGTTTTTTCCATCTTCTTTATTAATAATAAGGCCGTCAATAAACGGAATATCCTGCCGGTGCGAATCGTCGTAAACGACGGAGAGCCCCACAAGCTTGAAGGTTTTCATTCCATCACCTCGTCAGCATTGTCTTGTAGAAATTATAGCATATTCTCATCGCAAAAGAAAAACGCATCATGTGTCTGTCCTCTATTTACCATTTTATACGGGAAAACGAAATAAGGTTATGTCCATGGAATGGTGTCATGAACGTAAAATGTCACAAAAGCATGCCAAAATTCAATTTTGCTGGCCGGTTCCCCTTATTTGTACAGGATGCCAGTCATTATTGCACCAATAAATATCATACAAAAATTCAAAAATCGCGATTTTACGACGAAACTGGAAGTCATTTATGATGAAAATGCAAGAAAACGAAGGGAGGGATGTGTCGAAACATGATTAACCAAGTGGTGCTCGTCGGCCGGTTAACGAAAGACCCAGAACTTCGCTATACCGCCGAAGGGGCAGCAGTCGCTAACATTACGTTAGCGGTGACAAGAAATTTCCGCAATGCGGAAGGAGGGGTAGATACGGATTTCGTCCCGTGCGTCCTTTGGCGAAAGACAGCGGAAAACACCGCCAATTATTGTCGGAAAGGCTCGATGATTGCGGTGACGGGGCGAGTCCAAACGCGAAACTATGAAAACAAAGATGGACAGCGTGTCTATGTGACTGAGGTAGTGGCAGAATCTGTCCGCTTTATCGGCGCCAGCAAAGTGAATCAATGGATCGAGCGCACATGAATTTCCTCTGTAATTCCCCAATTTTCCTTTCCAATCATTGTCCCCAAGAGAAAAAGAATATATTTTCCCCAAAAAGTCCCCAACGATGGCGCTAGCACGATTATGTTAGCGCTTTTTTTCTGCAGACATAGCACAAGATCTAATATATGGAACGCCCTTCTCTATTGGATGGCATCGGAAAATTCTTTGACGATCGTCACGATCATCGCTTCGGCGTGTTTCCGCTTTTTGCTCGGCAATTGTGTCAGCGAGTAAATCGCTTCTTCGATGTCGGGGTTTTGTTTCAAATAATCAATAATATCGATCGTTTTTTCGCTAATATCGTCCGTTTGATACAATCGTCTGACCTCGCGCAACAGTTCTTTTTTGGACGTATGCTTGCCAATTAAAAAGTCGACGCTCACGTTGTACAAATTGCTTAGTTTTTCTAGCGACTGTACATCGGGAAGCAAGTCGCCATTTTCCCATTTGCTAATTTGTGAGCGCGATATATTCAAATATTGCGCTAACTGTTCCTGTGTCCAGTGCTGCTGCTTGCGCAAATATTTTAGTCTTTCGCCTAAATCCATCCTTATTCACCACGCTACCATAAAATCGATTAATAACTTAAAGATAGAAAAGCGTGGCGAAGTCTTGTGTTCTGTTTATAACCATTTCCTTGTTTGTTCTGAAAAAGAACGAAACAACTCTTTACCCCAATGTTCGACACCTTTTGCATCTACCAGCCTTATAGTACAATAGGTAAAAATGGGTAAATATTTACTATAATTAGGAAAAAGAGGGATGAGGGTGAATATTTATCTGTCCGATTTAATGGTTAGTGAACGGAAAGGCCCGAAACGAAAAAAGAAAACGTATCGCGTATTTATTAAAGAAATGAAAAATCCGTTTTCGATTCAGCTGAAAACGATTGCACCGACGAATTTTACCGATTCATTGCGGTTTTTAAAAAGCGAGGAAAACCGCGATCGTTTTTTAGAAGAGGACGCGCTATTCCGTACGATTATATGTTCTAGTGATGCTCATTTATATTTTGTTTTTAAATGTGTCAATCAATTATATATGGTTATTGTAAAGCTAGACTTGCAAAAGCAAAAGTTTGAAATCGCCCTCTACGAGTGGAACCAGCTGCAGCAAAAATATCTCCGCGTTCACACCAATGAATTGTTAGCGATGGAAAGACAGCTGATTTACGAAATCTTGCAGTCTATTTATATTTTTGACCATAAGCGCATTTCCTACTTGTTTACGTGCCCGGCGAGAAAAAACAACAAGATGTTGTAGTTTGCTCCCCCCAAACGCTTTCCTTGCTGGTACTCATCTTCCATAGTATGTCGATGATTTCGCTAACATCCCAAACCCTATTTCATCGCTTGATCCCGTATGGCGTTATAGTTGCTTTCCGAAAAGGAAAAAACTCTTCTATTAGGAAGGGATTTCCGTTATACTAGTAGATAAGAATGATAGATTCATATTTATATATGGCCATTTTTCCTACCTTTATGCATGTCGAAAAAAGGAATTCAGTTACAAATGTATATACCACGAAAACCTCTGGCTTGAGTCATTGGGATGAAGTGGAAAATGGTTTTGAACCAAGCCGACAGGACGCGAAGCACCAGTGAGGTGTTTGTCCATGAAAGTTTGGTGGAACAAGAGTGAGTGCCTGCACGCAGGTGTAGGAAAAAACTCTTTAGTACGACAGAACCCACCAGCTTTAGTCGTGTGGAGGTTCAGATAGATTCCTTTTTTCGACATCATCACAATTGCGAATTCTATTCACCGTGTGAAAACGGAAAGGGGTAAAAGCCGAGTGAAATCGGCGCGGTAGTTTTATTTTGTGAACGTTCGAGAAAAGATGCGAGGGATGAAAGTAGGAAAGGAAGAGGGAGATCACTGTGAGTATAAGGCCAAGACATGTTGTATTAACGACTGCTTTCGCTTCAGCACTGTTTTTGATGCCGAATGACGGGAAAGCAGCAGAATGGAAAGTTGGGATGAGTTCGCCGCAAGTGAAAGAGCTGCAGCAGCTCCTCAAAGAAAAAGGGTTTTTTACATATCCGACTGCCACAGGTTATTTCGGACCGATTACAGAGCAGGCAGTCAAAGCGTTTCAATCTTCTGCCCGCCTGCCGGTCACCGGCATTGTCGATGACGCTACATATGCAAAATTGAAAGGAATCACCGCTTCTAATGCGGGAATGAAGATCGGCTCGCGCGGAAACAATGTAAAAGTGCTTCAACAAAACTTAAAACAGCTTGGTTACTTTAAGTATCCAGAGATTACTGGTTATTTTGGGACGATCACACAAGACGCGGTGAAACGATTCCAGCAGGCAAATGGGCTTTCCGCAACCGGGGTGGCCGATGCGCGTACGGTACAGTTGATTGAAAAGGCGTTGGATCAGCGGTCTGTCAAAGCATCAGCGGCTCGAGACAATGTGTTAAAAATTGGCTCCAGAGGGAAGGAGGTAAGCGAACTACAAGAAAACTTAAAGTTGCTTGGTTACTTTAAATATCCAGAGATTACTGGCTATTATGGAACCATTACGGCGGATGCGGTCCGTCAATTTCAAAAACAATATCAGCTCCCGGTTACCGGTACGGCTGACAGCACTACGATCTCGAAAATAGATGAAGCAATCAAGAAAAAAAAGCAGTCAAATCCATCTGACACAAAGGGGATGATCTATTTAACAATCGGGTCGACTGGCAATGAAGTCAAACAAGTGCAAACGAAATTAAAGCAGCTTGGTTATTTTACATATCCGAAAATAACTGGCTATTATGGAACGATAACAGCTGATGCTGTAAAAGCGTTTCAGCGGGACGTAAATTTGAAAGTGACAGGGATTGTCGATACAGCAACATATGAGCGTTTGATTGGAAAAGCACCGGCGCGGAAACTGGATGTCATAGAGCTTGTCGCTGATGCGGCAGAACTTCTAGGCACGCCGTACGTTTGGGGCGGTCAGACTCCGGAGATCGGCTTTGACTGCAGCGGGTTTGTTGTATATTTGTTTAAAAAACAAGGCATTTCTTTGCCACGGACGGTGGCGATGATTTGGAATGTTGGGAAGTCTGTGTCTTCTCCTTCGGTCGGAGATATGGTTTTCTTTGAAACGTATAAGCAAGGACCATCCCATGTTGGTATTTACATTGGAAATAACCAGTTTATTCATAGCGGTGTTTCTACGGGAGTAACGATTAGCAATCTCAATAATTCTTATTGGAAAGCACGATATTTAGGAGCGAAACGATATTACTAGAATTACTAGGCGCATATATTCAGCCAAGGGTTGAACACCTCTTTTAGATGCAGGCCCTTGGCTGTTTTTTTCGTCTATATAAATCAAATTTGTTTGAACATAATTTAACTTCTGCTTGCTCCGAAGA
Organism: Parageobacillus genomosp. 1; assembly: GCF_000632515.1. GTDB lineage: Bacteria > Bacillota > Bacilli > Bacillales > Anoxybacillaceae > Saccharococcus. The sequence goes on along the minus strand of NZ_CM002692.1, from coordinate 3,222,195 downwards.
ACGTCATCCTACTTTGCATTATCACGTTAGATTTTTTAGAAGAAAAGCGCCCAACGGAAAATAGCAATTCTTTGTCGAATTTTTACGATAAGTTATCGAGAAATGCTAATTGTTGGAATTGTTTGTATGTAATATAATTGAAATGATTGTAATTATTTTGTTACATAGTTTAGGAGGGATAAAGTGTTAAGAAAAGTATGGGCGATCTTTATTTCGATGCTATTGTTATGTACAGCTCCGAGTTATCCGGCATTATTTTCAGTAAAGGCCGAAGAAAATGGTTTACGGTCGTCCAGTATAGCATTTTCGGCTACCTCTTCTCAAGGAATGAAACCCGTTTTTCAAACGGGAACGATAACTCGTTCATCGGACAGCGCTTCTCCAGCTAATGTTGTGATCGAGTATTTAAACAAGCATAAGGAAGAATATCAGCTAAAAGGCGGGGCTAGCTTTCAAACGATCGAGCAGCTAAAAGATCCTGTAAAAAAAGGCTATGTCGTTCGTTTGCAGCAAACCTACCGCGGCATTCCGATATTTGGCGCAACTCAAGCAGCCCATGTCGGAGAGGACGGTTCTCTACGCACCTTATCCGGGTCTGTCGCTGCGTTTTCTCAAACTATCAATATAGAACCAAAAATCACGGGCAAACAGGCGATTGACATTGCGAAAAAGGATTTAGGGGAACAAGTACATGATTTTGTCAAAACACCAGCAGCAAAGTTAAATATTTATATGAAAGACAATCACCCTTATCTCGTCTATGTAGTGGAGTTAAATTATCTTGGTGGCAAGCCGGGACGCTGGCTCTATTTTGTAGATGCGAAAAACGGAAATATTGTTCACAAGTTTAATAGTTTACAATTTGGATATGTACAAGGGACAGGAAAAGGCGTATTAGGAAAAACAAGAACGCTTCAGATGGAAAAAGACAGTGGCGGATATTCGCTGGTGGATAAAACACGCGGTTCCGGGATCGTGACGCATGATGCGGCCAATTCGTTGAATCTGCCAGGTAAAGTGTGGCGAAGCAAAGACAATAAGCTAGACAGCCGATATGAAGCATCGGCAGTCGACGCCCATTACTTTGCCGGGATTGTATATGATTATTATAAAAAGGTGCACCGCCGCAATGGCCTTGATGGACAAGGCGGGGAAATTCACTCTACGGTGCATTATGCCAAAGAATATAATAACGCGTTTTGGAACGGGTATCAAATCGTATTTGGTGATGGGGATGGAGAAACATTTCTTCCGCTGTCGGGAGCGCTAGACGTTGTTGCCCATGAATTAACCCATGCGGTTACGGAAAATACCGCGAATCTTATTTATGAAGGAGAATCAGGAGCGATTAATGAAGCAGTTTCCGATATTTTTGGAGAATTAATAGAGTTTTATGCGGAGAAACGAATTGATTGGACGATTGGTGAAGATGTTTACACTCCTGGAATAAGTAATGACGCATTACGTTCATTAAAAGACCCAGCGGCTTACGGCTATCCGGACCATTATTTGAATCGCTATACAGGGATTGAGGATAATGGCGGCGTCCATATTAACAGCAGCATTATTAATAAAGCTGCATACTTAATTAGCGAAGGCGGCGCGCATTACGGTGTGCAAGTGAAAGGAATCGGCAAAGAAAAGTTAGGGAAGATTCTTTATCGAACCCTTACTTGCTATTTAACGTCTTCTTCCAATTTCCATCAGCTGCGACTGGCAATGATTCAAGCAGCGAAAGATTTGTATAAAGATGGACAAGAAGTAGAAACGGTTAATCAAGCGTTCCACGCCGTTGGCATTGACGGTCCTGGCCATATCCATACATTGGCGGTTGGCGGCACAGCAAAAGCTACGTTGCAAAATGAAGGAGATTCAGTATGGTTTAAAGTGACGCCGAGTTCTTCTATGATAGCAAACAAATCGCATCTTCACTTTGAAGTATCCGGTGTCGAAGCGACGATCAGTGTTTATCCGAGTTGGAAAGACGCGGAAGGGCAGTCTACTTATCCACCGTATAAAGAACAACTAGGAGAAGTCGATTTTCCGCTTTCCTGGAAGGGGCCTTATTACGTAAAAGTAACGGTCAATGAACCGGGAACGATGACAATTATCAATCGCCTTGTTTATAAAGCGCCGGCAGAACAAGACCCAACTTCCTGTTTGGCGGAAATGGCGGCAAAAGAGCAGCCGTCGCTTAAAGATGAGTTGTCGGTTTTGCGCCACATTCGCGAACAACTATTGCGCCCTTCTACCGAAGGAAAACAAATTATTTCATTGTATTATCAAATTTCACGCGAAACGATTGGCGATTTCATTGTAGATAAAGCGTTTCGCGACGACTTGATCCGTTATTTGCGTCAGCTCGCGCCGATTATTGCCGAGCTCGAAAAAGCGGCAAACGGCCAGCCTTCTTCTTATCGGCTGTCCGAGCAGGACTATCAAACGCTCGTCGAGTTGAAAAATCGGTTAGAAAGCAAAGTATCCAGTGACACTAAGGAAACTATTCGTACTTACTGGAAGGAGCTTGATATAGATCATCATCCAAACATAACGGTGACCGAACTGTTAGAGCGGATCGGCTTGCCAAATACCGTCGGAAACAGTGGACCATTGATTGTGAAAATGAAAAAGACAAAGTCGGAACAACAAGCAAAGCAAAATCTTGAAAAAGCGTTAGGGATGCAGCAACAATATGTGCTCGTCAAACCGCTGGCCAATCGCGTTGCGAAAATTCCATACACTTATATGGTGCTCGTCAATGATCCAAATAAAATATATAAGGTTATGCAACAACTGGCGTCCGCCAAAACGGTGGAATTTGTAGAAAAAAGTACGATGGGAATGGTGGCAACTTCCGATGTCTATTATCCGCAACAATGGTCGCTTAAAAACAAAAAGAAAACAAACGCCGATATCCATTACGAAGAGATGGTGAAACGCCTGAAAGGGAAAAAACTGCCAAAGACGATCGTTGCCGTTATTGATACGGGCGTTAACAATAAGTTAGCTGACCTGGACGGAGTAGTTGACAGCAAACATGGTTTTGATTTTGTCAATAATAACAGCGAAGCGATGGATGACCTTTCCCACGGTACATCTGTCGCCAGTATTATCGCTGCCAAAAAGGATAACCACTATTCGATCGCGGGCATCAATCCGTATGTGACCATTCTGTCGTTGAAAGCGTGCGGGGCGGACGGCATGTGCAGCAGCGAAGATGTCGCCCTGGCCATTAAATACGCGGTGGCAAAAGGGGCGAAAGTGATCAATCTCAGCTTTGGCTTCTCGAAACCGTCGCGCATTATCGAAGAACAGCTCAAATATGCGTACGGGCATGGAGTAACAATTGTGGCTGCGGCCGGAAACGGGGGAGAAAAGGGCCTTGATTATCCGGCAAACTCATCTTATGCGATTTCCGTCGGGGCCACAAATGAAAACGATGAAGTAGCGTGGTTTTCCAATATTGACAGCAAGCTTGATCTTGTCGCGCCAGGCGATTTTGTTCCAGCCATCACCGCTTACGGGGAAGTAGCGCTTCTGTCGGGAACATCGCTGGCAGCCGCTCATGTTTCGGCAGCGGCAGCACTCATTTACTCATGGAAAAAGAACGATGTCTCCCCGGGTGAAGTGCAGCAAATCTTAACGAAAACAAGCCAAGACTTCGGCAAAAAAGGTCAAGACGACTATTACGGCTACGGGCGAATTGATGCAGGAAAAATCGCTTACGCATTAGGCAAACAAGCCGCCGCGCCAAAAGTGAATACGATCGACGACAACGACAAAACAATTCAAGGAACGGCCCAGCCAGGGGTGACGATTGTTGCTCTTAACGGCTCGCGCCTGTTAGGGAAAACAAAGGCCGATCGAAAAGGGAAGTTTGTTATTAAAATCGCTCCGCAAAAAGCAAAAATGATTGTGAGCGTGTATGCCGAGACAGCATACGGCGTCCGCAGCTCGGTCGTAAAAAAAGTCGTACTCGACAAAACGCCGCCAAAAGCGCCGAAAGTAAACAGCGTCACCAGCCGGAGCAAGCAAGTTACCGGAAAGACGGAAGTGTACGCGACAGTGACGGTCAAAGCCGGCGGCAAAACGCTCGGCAAGGCAACTGCCAGCAAAACCGGAACATTCCGCATCCAAATTAAAGCGCAAAAGGCTGGAACATTATTAAAAGTATACGCAACGGACCGAGCAGGAAATACAAGCAAGGCAACGGTCGTGCGAGTGAAAAGATAAAACGATGCCTAAAAGGGTGTCCCAGCAACGGGACACCCTTTTGTACATATAGCCCAAGAGCTAATGGTGTTAAATAATCTTTTATAGGATAGATTTTTTGTATTTTATACAAGGATTTTGGCGATTCATGGCGAAAAAAAGGATATATAGCCAAACCTTGGTGTTTTTTCTCCGCTGGCAAAAAGCGGCGTCCTTGGCACGGGGGATGAAAAAACTTAACTTTTTCCAGAACCGTCCGATAAAAAAATAGGAGAGAAACGCGAACATTGTATTTCTTTGCCGCTTGGTGGCAGAGAAAGAGAAAAAAGAAGAGAAGGTGAGAGAAAAAGATGAAAAAAATGGGGAAAGCATTCGCATTATCGGCGGGCCTTTTGATCGCTTCAACAGGATTTTCCGTCATCCCGTGGAATACTCCGATCGTCGAAGCAGCGAGCGCCATCAAAATCAGCAAAACAACTTATGCAACGACCGCCAATTTGAACATGCGGACCGGAGCAGGAACGAAATACAAAACGATCCTCACGATCCCGAAAGGAAAAATGGTCACAGCGACAGAAAAACTAGGAAACTGGTATAAAGTGTCATACCAATATACGTCAAAAGGGAAACGGTACACGAAAACGGGCTGGGTGAGCGGCAGTTACTTAAAAAAAGTTTCAGACGCCGCCCATAGCGACCTAATTGTTAAAGTGTCTGCCCCAAAAACGGTATATGTCACAAAAGCGAATCTAAATATGCGCAGCGGAGCGGGAACGAAATATAAAGTGATCCTCACCATTCCGAAAGGAAAAGCGGTTACGCTCATCGAGAAAAAAGGTAATTGGTGCAAAGTGTCGTACCAATATACGTCAAAAGGGAAACAATACACGAAAATAGGCTGGGTGAGCAGCAGTTATTTAGAAGAAAAAACGTCTAAACCAACAGAAGAAAGCACCTCGAAAATAACGGTGATCACAAAAACGGTTTACCAAACGACGGCCAATGTAAATATGCGGACCGGGGCGGGAACAAAATACAAAACAATTCTCACAATCCCAAAAGGAAAAACGGTCACAGCGACAGAAAAACTAGGAAACTGGTATAAAGTGTCGTACCAATATACGTCAAAAGGGAAACAATACACGAAAATAGGCTGGGTAAGCGGCAGTTATTTAAAGGAATATGATCAGTATATCAAAATGAGCGGTACATACTATTTTACTAAGAAAAATACCAATCTCTACAGCGCGCCAAACACGAAAAAGAAAGCTGTTGCTAGTTTAGCCGGCGGCAACGGATTATATTCAACGAGAAAAGTAGTCAATAGCATCGGTCAAACTTGGTATGAAGTTTCTTTTAATGGACAAAAGCGGTATGTCATAAGCAGCGATGTCGTAAAAGTGTCGTCCAAAAGCTTTACAGCGACGAAATATATAGCGAATAAGGAAACATATTTGTATTCTTCCTTTGGGAGCGGATATGCAAAGTTAGAGAAAATCGCCAAAGGAACAATTATTTCATCTAGTTTTAGCGTTGGAGATTGGTATAAAGTTAGCTATAAACAAAAAACTGGATATGTTTATATCAAAGATTTTGCTCGTTACACAGGAAACCAACCGGATAATTCATCCAATGCTCCTGTCACAGAACAAAAGATTTCTGGCAAAACGTTTGCAGTAAGAGTGAATTTAAATATACTAAAAGAGCCTAATACGAATTCTGCTATTCTTTCGAGTAAGCCAATTCCAAAAGGAACGATTATTGTACCGACTCATAAAACATCGAACGGATGGTATAAAATAACATATAAAGGTATAACAGGATATGTATCTGGATCTAAAGATTATGTGACCGAAGTCATAACTGGAGCGCCTTTAAACGGAGTACGAGACGGCTACCAATTTATTGACTTGCGGACGGAAGCGCCGGTTACGGCTCAACAAATAAACCGGTATATCGAAAATTATGTCAATTCAACAAAAAAGCAAAGCGTTTTACTAGGAAAAGGACAGGCTTTTATCAATGCCGGTAAAAAATATGGAGTTAATGCGTTATATTTAGCCGCGCATGCGATTCATGAAAGTGGTTTCGGCACTTCGAGACTGGCGCTGACGAAATACAATTTATTTGGTTATGGCGCTTATGACGCGACTCCGTTTGTTGCCGCCTACCGTTTTCCGTCGGTGGAAGCGTCGATTGAATATATTGCACAAAGGCTGAAAGCAACATATTTAAATCCAAACAGCTGGTTGTTTAAAGGCTCTTATCTTGGCTTTCGCACTAATACGCTTGCCGGGGCGCGCGTCGATGAAAGCAGCGAAGGCATGAACTTTTATTATGCGAGCGACCCGTATTGGGGACAAACGATCGCCCGCCATATGGCCAATATATTGTCATATGATCGAAACTATTACCAGTCGGCTCCTGTCAATAAGAATGTGCCTGAATTGCCGCCGATTCCGCAAGGTTCGGACGTATTTCCGGCAAACATTATAGCGGTGGCGAACCAAAATCTTTTACTCTACAATCAAAGGGGAGCAAGCGGGAACGCTGTCACGCTCGCAAAGGGGAGCTCATTTGTATTGCTTGAGAAGACGAATGACTATTGGGTCCGTTTAAAATACGAAAACCAAGAATATTGGACAAATTCGATCCAGTTTGACGAATACGAAAAATATATCAAGGTGAAAAATTTAGGAAGCGTCACAGCGACAGCATTGAACGTAAGGTCAACGCCGGAAATTCGAAACGATAATGTCATTGGTCAATTGAAACTGGGCGAATACGTCCAACTGAAGCTCAAAAGTGATGGAGAGGTAGAAATGAAAAACTCTTGGTACAAAGTGGTACTTGAAAACAGGCAAGAAGGATGGGTGAGCTCTCAATATATTATTTGTGAATTGAAGTAATTGAATTAAAGAGGAGACTGACTCAGGCAGCCTTTCGGGTCAGTCTCTTTTTCTATAAGGTCTACATATCTATGGTGCTGTTGAAGCTAAAAAATATTAAACAATTAAACTTGATTCTCCAACACGATTTCCCGTGCCTATAATAGAAAGAACCGCTGATTCCCTCATGTTTGATCACCGTGTTATAAATTTAAGCTGTATTCATAAAGAGTTCAACTACTGGCAAAATGGACGGTTTTTGATGTGCTATGGAAATGGCCGACGGTAATCTATGTGGTTTCTTATTATTTATTGTGCTTAAAGAAAGATCTTTTATGCAAAATGAATATAGGTCATTTCACTTGGTAAAGTTATTTATATATCCATAATTCACCATAAAGAGAGGCCGGTCTTTTATTTTAACATGATTGTCAAAAAGCAGGGGGCAATATTTTCGTATTTGGGAGATAGTTTCCTGTCATACCACTCATAATGTGGCAATATTTCGTGTTACAAATGTAAAGAATAAGTTACAAAAACGGGGGATTGATTTTACCCGATTTTGTGCTAAACTTGTTAGCGGGAATAAAAAAAAAGGGGAATACGAAAATGGAACAGCGGATATGGAGCGCTTTCCTCGTGCCTTTTTTTACGGTACTACTTGTTACACCAATTGTCATGAAAATCGCTGTAAAAATCGGCGCTGTGGACAGGCCAAATCAACGTAAAGTGCATAGAAAAGTTATGCCTCGTTTAGGAGGAGCCGCAATTTTCCTAGGCGTTGTAGCAGGATATTATGCATCGGGATTATATAAGGAAAATCTTACAGCGATTATCATTGGCGCATGTATTATCGTCGTATTGGGAGCCTTAGATGACAAGTTTGAAATTAGTCCAAGAATTAAATTTCTTGGCCAGCTTTTGGCAGCTATCGTAGTTGTGAGCTCTGGGCTAACCATTGAATTTATTAATATCCCTTATATAAGTAAATTCGAATTGGGATTTTGGTCCATACCAGTTACGATTATATGGATTATTGGGATTACGAATGCCATTAATCTGATCGATGGATTAGATGGGCTAGCTGCCGGAATCTCATCGATTAGTATTGCGACAATTGCGGTTATGGCGGCGTTCTACGACAAAATGTTAATTTTAACATTAGCGCTTGTTTTATTAGGTTCTACCATTGCTTTTCTTTTTTACAATTTCCATCCAGCAAAAATTTTTATGGGAGATACAGGATCCTTATTTTTAGGGTACTCCATTTCCATTTTATCCCTATTAGGTCTGTACAAAAGCGTCACTTTATTCAGCTTTGTGGTGCCGATTATTATTTTAGGCGTTCCTATTTTTGATACGACATTCGCGATCATTCGAAGAATTGTAAACAAAAAACCGATTTCTGCACCCGATAAATCCCACTTGCACCATCGCATTTTGGCGTTAGGCTTCTCGCATCGGACAACCGTACTTCTCATTTACGGTTTAGGAGTCATATTCAGCATTAGTGCCATTATGTTCTCTGCCGCGACGCTATGGGGTTCGATGTTTATTATAGTTGGATTGCTGTTAATTACTCACTTGATTGCTGAAGTGATTGGATTGGTAAATGATAAATATAAACCGTTTTTGAAAATTTATAAAAAAGTGTTCGGACGACAATAATGCGCTGCATGTTAAACAGCTGTAGGAGTCATGCCCTACAGCTCTTTTTAAAGAACAAAAAGGAACGCTGTACAATTATATATTATGCCCTGAAAATTTATTTTTTATACACCATTTTTTAACAATAAATACTCAAGTAAGAAATTATCTATTGTTTTGTTCACCATTAAGAAAAAACAATAAAAATTTCATCTCTTTTTGCCTTTGTGCCTATGTTTGTCTAGGTCGATAGATCACGCGGCGGGTAGACAGTTTAATGTAAAACAAAACTTCAATTTATATAGGCTTATTTATTCATAGTCGTAAGGGGAGTTTTTGCAACGGGAGAGCATGGGGGCAAATTTAGTGATCAATCCGTCTGCAAAACGTAAGTACTAACGATACATTTGTTCTCATTTTGTTATGCAAGTCGGCATTAAAATTATGTCGAATAGAATCGAATTTTTAAAGAATACATCAGTTCTCTTCGCTTTTAGGATTTCACGGGCTTCAAAGTATTGCGTCGAATTGCTCGTAGTTCACGAAGAAATTGTTACATTTTATAAAGGAAGTTAGATAGGAATGGCAGATAATACAAAACAATCCTTTTTTAAAAATAGTTTGATTACGTTAACAAGGCAATTTGTCAGTATCTTGATCGGCATGTTATTAGTGATTGTGTTGGCTCGATTTCTAGAGCCGGATGCCAGGGGGCAGTATGCGCTTATTACATTCCTTCCTTTGATGCTATTGACGTTTCTTAATTTTGGAATTAATGTTTCCACTATATTTTATATCAGTAAAAATCAAGTGAACTTGCAGACAGCGGTAGTTACTAATATCATTCTTGCTTGCTTTTTAGGGGTTTTTAGCGTCGCTGTTGGCAGTGCAATTATTCATATTTTTAGCGAAAAGTATGCCTATTTGAATCCACTTTATTTACATTGTGCGCTGTTGGCATTACCGTTTATGTTTTTGATGACGTTTTTGCAAACAGTCTTCCAAGGGCTACAGGAGTTTAAGGCATTTAATTCGATTTTATTGATCCAGCAACTGTCTACTTTAATATTGGTGTTTAGTCTGACTGCGCTTCTTCATTTGGATCTGTTTGGCGCTGTTCTTGCCTTTACAATTGGATATGTCGTTACAGTACTGTTTATTGGATATATGCTTTACCGTCGTTATCACGTTACGATTCGTATAAGTGATTTTTCTTTCTCGTATGTAAAAAAGTTATTTACGTATGGGATCAAGGCGCATATCAGTAACGCATTTACGTTTTTGAACTACCGCCTTGATGTATTTTTGCTTGGCTATTTTGCAACTCCCCTGGCGGTCGGGATCTATGATGTCGCCGTTAATATAGGGGAGAGATTGTCGGTTTTCTCGCAGTCCATCTCAAGTGTGCTATTTCCGAAAATTTCATCCCTCCAAAAAGATGAGGAACGTAATAAAATTACATCCGTTGTTAGCCGTAATTTATTGTTGTTTATCGTACTGCTCTCATTAGTGTTATATTTGTTATCCGATTTTGTAATCGTGCTGCTATTCGGAAAAAATTACGCAGAGAGTTCAAAAATACTAAAAATCCTTCTTCCGGGCTTGGCTCTGCTAGCAGTGGAAAAAGTGCTGTCCAACGATTTGGCCGGGAGAGGAAGACCCGAAATTAATATGTACGTAGCTATTTTTAATGTGGTTTTTAGTGTATTGTTAAACCTGTACATGATCCCTAAATATGGGGCGGTTGGGGCGGCTATTTCCTCAACTCTCACCTATTCTGCCAGTTTCTTTATTAAAGTGATTTGTTACCAACGGTATACGAGGCAGCGATATAGGTCATTTCTGATAGTTCATATGGATGATTTTGAGATGTACCGGCGATTTTTGAAAAAAATTGTGTCAAAACTGTGAGACATCCTTTATTTTTGTAGCGGATTTGTTAGAATGTTGGGGGGGATGTTTTTAGAATATATTTTTTATCTTTTTGTCTATTGTGCAAGGAATAATAAGTTTTTTAGCCAAAGAAGGGAAGTAGCCGGACGAATACAAACCTAGTAAAGGTGGAATTACAACAAAGAAAGGGGAAGCGAAGATGGTCAATTTTGCAATCGTCGGGTGCGGACATATTGCGAAAAAACACGCAGAAGCGATCCGGCAAGTAGAGGGTGCTAAATTGTATGCTGTATGTGATACGGTTCCGGAGCGGATGGACTATTATGTCAAGGAATTCGGGGCAGAAGCGTACTCCGATTTGGAACGATTATTGGAGAATAAAGATATAGATGTGGTGAATATATGTACGCCAAGCGGTTACCATGCTTCTATTGCACAGAAAGCAGCAGAGGCAAAAAAGCACGTTATCGTCGAAAAGCCGATTTCCTTGACATTGGAAGATACAAATGCAATAATCTCGAAATGTAATGAGCATGGTGTCAAGTTATCCGTAGTACACCCTAACCGTTTTCGGCCAGCGATGATTTGGCTAAAAAAAATCATGGATAAAAACTTGCTCGGGAAACTGAGTCACGCCAATGCTACTGTTCGTTGGAATCGCAATCAGGAGTATTACGACAAGGCTGCGTGGAGAGGGACAAAATCGTTAGACGGCGGTGTCCTTATGAACCAGGCTATCCATAATCTCGATCTGCTTGTTTGGCTGATGGGGGAGGTGGAAGAGGTATTTAGCATGAGCGCCACCCGTCTCCGCAACATCGAGGCTGAGGATGTTTCGACCGGTGTTGTTCGTTTTAAAAGCGGTGCATTAGGTGTTATTGAGGCAGCGACAACGATTTATCCCCAAAATTTAGAGGAGTCAATTAGTATTTTTGGCGAAAAAGGTTCTGTGAAAATTGGGGGGACTACAGCTAATTTTATTGAGCATTGTCAAATTGAGGGAATTACTGCGGCAGAAGTCGATCAGATAGTTCAAAAAATAAAAGAAGACCCATATGGGAAACCTGGGCACCAGTGCATTATCGAGGACATGATCACAGCTATTCAGGAAGATCGTGATCCTATTGTTTCGGGGGAAGACGGCAAAAGAGCCTTGAAGCTTGTTCTTGCCTTGTACCGGTCGGCTGAAACAAATAAGCCGGTAAGGTTAGCCGATCTGTAAAAGAAATGAGCGTTTTAGAATCATTGTATAAGTGAGGGATTAGCATGGAACATGAGAACCTTAACGCAAGAGTGAAAGAATTACTCAATAAAATTGAAACGAAAACGGCCACGATCGGCGTGGTCGGATTGGGATATGTGGGATTGCCATTGGCTGTAGAGAAGGCAAAAGCAGGCTACAAAGTGATCGGATTCGATATTCAGCAAAAACGTGTTGACATGGTGAACAAGGGTATTAACTATATTGGTGACATTGTCGATGAAGAGCTGGCGGAGATTGTAGAGAATCAACGGCTCATAGCTACGACCGATTATTCCCTGATTAAAGAAGTGGATGCGGTGGCTATTTGTGTGCCAACTCCACTGGATCGCTATCAACAACCTGACACATCATATGTCGAAAGCTCGGGAAAAGAAATTGCGAAGTATTTACACCCCGGTATGCTTGTTGTATTGGAAAGCACTACGTACCCAGGGACAACAGAAGAGGTATTAAAACCGATTTTAGAGAATACAGGGTTAAAATGCGGTGAAGATTTCTTTTTAGCTTATTCCCCAGAGCGGGTGGATCCAGGCAATAAATTTTACAATACTAAAAACACGCCAAAGGTTGTTGGCGGGGTTACTCCTGCTTGTACAACAGTTGCAGCGGAATTGTATAAAAATGTACTCGAAGGAGATGTCCACATTGTTTCCAGTCCCGCTGTAGCGGAGATGGAGAAAATTTTGGAAAATACATTCCGGCATATTAACATTGCCCTTGCCAACGAAATGGCTATTTTATGTAACCGTATGGGAATCGATGTATGGGAAGTTATTGATGCAGCTGCAACAAAACCGTATGGCTTTATGGCGTTTTATCCGGGGCCTGGTCTTGGTGGACACTGCATCCCTATCGACCCGTTTTATCTAACTTGGAAGGCAAGGGAATACAATTACCATACAAGGCTGATTGAACTCGCTGGAGAGATTAATAACAGCATGCCGGAATTTGTTGTTACTCGTTGCATGCATGTGCTGAACAATGAGAAAAAGGCACTGAACGGATCGAATGTTGTTGTCTTAGGCGTAGCGTATAAAAAAGATATTGACGATGTTCGTGAATCTCCTGCTTTGGATATTCTCGACTTGTTAGATAAAGCGGGTGCAAATTGGAAAGTAGTTGATCCGTTTGTACGGGAATTTAAGTTTAACGGAGAAATCGTTAAGCCGCTTGAGTTAACAAGGGAATTGCTTGAAGAGGCCGATCTCGTTCTTATTACAACTGACCATAGCACCTTTGATTATGAGATGGTCGCAAAGCATGCTAAGTTAATTTTTGATACAAGAAATGCCATGAAGGCTTATCGTCATATAGCGAAAAACTATCATCGCCTATAGATAGCTGGCGGTTATAAATGAGTTCTGATCGTTTAACTAAATTCCCTTCGTGTCTTTTTCGATGTTTCCATTTACCACGTTCGAAGGTAGTGAAAAAGGAAGATGAAAGTCTGTCATTTAACATCGGTTCACCCGGGAGAGGACATTCGAATATTTGTAAAAGAGTGCCAGTCACTTGCCAGAGCGGGACACGATGTAACCCTTATTGTAGCCAACGAGCCTTCAAGAGTAGTCCACAATGTGCGAATCGTTGGGGTGTCTGCGCCCGCTCGCACCCGCATTAGCCGTATGTTAAAAGCTACTTACCAAGTATATAAACAAGCATTGAAGGAAAATGCGGAAGTATATCATTTTCATGACCCTGAATTGATCCCGGTTGGGTTGTTGCTGAAGAAAAAAGGGAAAAAAGTGATTTACGATGTACACGAAGATGTTCCGGAACAAGTGTTATCGAAACAGTGGATTCCGAAGCCATTGCGTAAACCAATTTCTTTTTTAGTTAAAAGTATTGAAAAATTTGCTGCGAAACAGTTTGACGCCATTGTCACTGCTACGCCGACCATTAATAACCGTTTTAAAACATACAATGAGAAATCTGTAACAGTGCATAATTTTCCTATTTTAAATGAACTTCTTGATCCTAATATCGATATTTCGAACAAAGACTTTTCGCGGCCGAATATTGTCTATATAGGTGGAATTACGAAACTTAGGGGCATCAAGGAAATGATGCTGGCAGTAGAAAAAGTTAATGAGCATACGGATGTAAAACTTCAGCTGGCTGGAAAATTTGCACCGGAACATTTGGAATATGAGATGAAACAACTGTCTGCTTGGAAATATGTTCAGCATCTCGGCTGGCTTAACCGCCAACAGATTAAAGATTGTCTTTTTAATGCGACATTGGGGCTCGTACTTTTACATCCGGAGCCGCGATACATTGTTTCATATCCGATCAAGTTATTCGAGTATATGTCTGCTGGTATTCCTGTCATTGCGTCCCATTTTCCTTTATGGAAGGAAATTGTGGAAAATTGTGAATGCGGCAAATGTGTGAATCCGCTCGATGTGAACGAAATTGCCAGAACGATTCAATGGTTTATCGACAACCCAGAAAAGGCGAAACAGATGGGCTTGAATGGACGGAAAGCAATTGAAGAAAAGTATAATTGGGAAAACGAAAGCAAGATATTGATTCGTTTGTACGAGGAATTAAGCAAATAACGGGATTAAAGGTGGTGTGTCGTTGAAAATATGGATTTTGAACCATGTCGCTTTGAAACCAAATGAAACGGGAATTACAAGACACTACGATTTAGCCAAGGAAATGGTGAAGGAAGGGCACGAAGTTACGATATTTGCAAGCAGCTTCTTAGCTTACCTATTTAAATGGCGAAATCCAAAACGAAAAAACTACCGCGAGAATGTCAATGGTGTCATTTACGAATGGGTGTGGACGCTTCCGTACCGTGGCAATGGCGTACGAAGATTGCTCAACATGATCAGTTACTTTTTTACTGCGCTGTATCGCGGCATGCGCCTGAAAGAAAAACCGGATGTTGTAGTTGGTTCCTCTGTTCATTTGTTCGCATGTTTGGCGGGATATTTCTTAAGCAAATGGAAAAAGGCAACTTATATTGTTGAGATTCGTGATTTATGGCCGCGAACGTTGATTGATTTCGGCGCAATGAGTGAGTGGCATCCAGTTGCAATTATGTTTGGCCTAATTGAACGCTTTGTTTATAAAAAATCGGAACGAATTATTGTCACATTGCCAGGGGCTCATCGTTATATTACCAGTTTAGGTATTCCACGCGAAAAAATTTACTATATTCCAAACGGAATTGATTTGAATAGGGTCAACGAGTTAAAAAATGCATCACCGTTGGAGAAGGAAATAATAAATATCCGCAACAAGCATAAAAAAATTGCGATGTACGTCGGCGCGCACGGGATGGCGAATGCCCTTTTTACTATTGTTCGTAGCGCAAAGTTTGTAAACCCCGAGGAAATCGCTTATGTTTTTATCGGCGAGGGGCCTGAGAAACCAAATTTGATGAAGGAAGCTGAGCCTTTTTCTAATATTTACTTTTTTGATGGCATTCCTAAAAGTGGGGTGCTGCCAACACTAGCGCTAGCAGATGTGCTGCTAGTATCGATGCTAAATACCAGTCTATATAAATATGGAATCAGCCTAAACAAGCTAAACGATTATTTGTTGGCTGGCAAACCTATTTTATTCGCCGGAAATGTTTATAATAATATTGTCGAGGAAGCAGGTGCCGGACTGACAGTAGAACCTGAAAATCCCGAGGCATTTGCCCGAGGGCTGATGAAGTTGGCTAACTTAAGTGAGGAGGAAAAGCTGGCTATTAAACAGTCGAGTTATCGTTATTTGTTGGAAAATCACGATATGAAAAAGTTGGCAAGAAAGTTTTTAGACGTATGCGAAGGAAAAGAAACAATGTTAAAAGAGAGAGGTAAGCAATGAAAATGATGAAAGTGCCAATGTTAGACTTAACAGAACAGTATCAAAATTTAAGAACAGAAATTCTTGCTGCATTGGAAGAGGTCATGTCTTCCGCTCATTTTATCCTAGGGGGGAACGTAAAAAAATTAGAGCAGGACATTGCTGCTTATAGCAATGTAAAATATGGGGTTGGCGTAGCTAACGGAAGCGACGCCTTACATATTTCCTTGTTAGCCTGCGGTATTGGACCAGGGGATGAAGTAATCGTTCCCGCTTTTACGTTTTTTGCGACAGCTGGGGCAGTTGCGCGTGCAGGGGCAACACCGGTATTCGTGGATATTGACCCAAAAACGTACAATATTGACCCTGCCAAAATTGAAGCGGCTGTTACCGATAGGACAAAGGCCATCATTCCGGTTCACTTATACGGGCAAATGGCCGATATGGACCCCATTAAGGAAATTGCTGAGAAGCATGGCCTTTATATTATTGAAGATGCCGCGCAGGCTATTGGGGCTAAATATAAAGGCAAAACAGTAGGTGAATTGGGCACAACAGCATGTTATAGCTTTTTCCCGACGAAAAACTTGGGGGCTTACGGTGATGGCGGAATGGTCGTCACAAATGATGAGGACATTGCGGAAAAAATGAGAGTGCTACGTGTACACGGAAGCAAGCCAAAATATTATCATCATGTGCTTGGGTATAATAGCCGTCTTGACGAGTTACAGGCTGCGATTTTAAATGTTAAGTTCCCTCATTTAGATGAGTGGAGCCAACTTCGTATCGAAAAAGCCCGTACGTATACACAAATGCTGAAGGACCTTGAAGGGATCGTAACTACGCCACATATCGAGGAGCATAATTATCATGTTTTTCATCAGTATACGATTCGTGTTCCAAAACGCGACGAATTACAACAATTTTTGAACAGTCATGGTATTTCGACGATGGTCTATTATCCAAAGCCGCTGCACCTACAGCCTGTGTTTGCTGAGCTAGGGTATAGGGAAGGAGATCTCCCGGAAACAGAAAAGGCATGTGCAGAGGTACTTTCCTTGCCAATGTTTCCAGAACTGAAACTTGAGCAGCAGGAGTATGTAGTCAGCAAAATTAAAGAATTTTATCTTAAATAATCATTCCTAGAAAGAAGTGTTGGATTTTATGAGACCAGTAAGCATGGGACAAAATGTCGTGATTGGCAAAAACGTAACGTTTGGTGAAAACGTAACGATTGGGAACAACGTTATTATTTATGAGGGCGTTATCATTGGCGACAACGTGGTGATCCAAGACAATGTGGTTATTGGAAAAAAACCCGTTCGTGCGAAGACGTCTATTTTGCCGAAAGTAGAGGAATTTCCGCCGACCAAAATCGGTTCAGGATGTACGATCGGGACCTCTTCGATTATTTATGCAGATGCCGTGCTTGGTAACGACGTATTTGTCGCCGATTTGGCAACGATTCGCGAACGGGTAATAATCGGCGAGAAAACAATTATTGGCCGCGGGGTGGCGATTGAGAACGATTGCCGTATCGGCAAAAATTGCAAGCTGGAAACGAATTGTTATATTACGGCTTATTCCGAACTCGGTGACTATGTTTTTGTTGCTCCTTGCGTAGTCACAACAAATGATAATTACATGGCCCGTTCCAAGGAACGTTACGGAAAATTTAAAGGGGTTACGGTAAAAGAGGGAGGACGCATCGGCGCGAATGCCATCATTCTACCGGGGAAGACGATCGAGGAAGACGGGGCTGTCGCCGCTGGAAGCATCGTTACGAAGGATGTCCCAAGAGAGCAATTCGTAATGGGCGTTCCTGCCAAGCCTTTCAAAAAGGTTCCGGAAGACCAACTATTAAGAAACCAAAGATAACGATGGTGGGAAGGGGGCTGGGGACATTCCGGCCTTCTTTTTCCGTATATAGGGCAAAAACATACTTGTTTACTTGCCGAGAGAGGGGGGAGTCATTTGCATAACTCGGCAATCATGAAGGTGGCAATGACGCTGTTAGCTTCTATTTTCTTAGCATGGATTGCTGTTTTCCTAATCTCGGAAGAACATTTAACTATCTCCATATTGGTTGTTGGCCTGTCTACGGCTATTTTGTTAGGAGGTGCCTTTTATGCCCGTTTATTCTGGGGGCGTTATTCTTTTCTCGAAAAGTGTTTAAGTATCCTTTTATTTAGTTCTTTTATTGGTGCTGGGCTCGTTTCCTATGATATAGGACCGTTGACACTATTTCCATTTCGTATTCTTTTATTGGCCATATTAGTACTAATAATAGTTGAAAGGATAAAGGGAAAGTTCAAATGGGATGACCGAGTTACTTTTCAGCCTATTTTACTGTTCCTTTCTCTATGGGTTTCTTATGGAATCATTTCTATCGCATGGGCTCCAGTGGTTTCCGAAGGAATAAAAGAAATCATTTACTTATTTACGGGAATTTCAGTGGTTGTCCTTGTTATGTTTATTTATCAAAAAAATATAAACTATTTAGAATTCTACTGGATATGGATAGTGATGACAGTATTTTTAGTTTTTATCGGGATGGTCAACCACTTTGGGCATTATCACTTACCGCATTCGAGGATCTATACTGCTCCTTGGTATCAGAAAGATATTCCTACTGCTGTGTTTGTAAACGAAAATGACTACGCGAGTTTTCTTGCTATTAGTTTGTTTTTTCTTGTTTCACTAGTCCGTCATTCTCGAAACTGGCTAGTCAAAGGTACAGGACTATTAGTGATGGCTTTAGCGATTTACTTAGTGGTAGTTACTGCTTCTCGGGCAAATTATCTGGCTATTGTTGTCGGCTTTTTCTTTTGGTATGTGTTTCTTTTAACTAAAAGGGAAAAGATTCAAGTATTATTTGCAACCGTGGCGGTAGGGGGAACGATATCACTTTTATTATATCAAAAAGTGGCGAATATCCTTTTGATCGTATTAGAACAATTTAGCAGTTTATTTACAGATAGCTATAAACCGGAAGCATCGGTCGATATTCGTGCCAATTTACTAAAAAATGCGTTGCATTTTATAGAAAAGAGCTATGGGTTTGGAATAGGGGCTGGAAATATCGAGTATTATATGGAAAATTACCCTTTATACAATACTTTTGGCGACTACAACATGCATAATTGGTGGATGGAATTGTTCGTTCATTATGGTACGCTTATTTTTATTTTGTATGTGCTAATGTTTTTTTATTTAATTTATGCTATTTACAGGATTTATTTGTTGTCCAACGATATTACAGTTAAACAGATTAGTGAAGCGCTTGTCTGTGGATTAGTGGTGTTTATTTTGGCAAGTATTAGCCCAAATTCGTTTATGGCTCTTACGTACAACTGGACATTAATCGCCTTTGCAGTTGGTTTTGTAAATATTCACAAATACCATATTATGTTAGGAGGTAAATAATGGACTGGATAATTGATATTGTGCAAAGAATAAAAAAACTAGCGCTGCTATTCGTTTTTTTGCCCCTTTTAACCATGGTCGTCGCCTATGTTTTTGAACTAAGCACCCCCTCGCATTACATTGCAAGGGCTAGAATCGAACTTGGGAATTTCGAAAACACAAGATTGACTGACCCTAAATTTGTTCAAGAGCTGCTATTATCGCAAAGGTATATTGAAGAGATATATGAAACGTACGACCCGCCAATGGAGATTTCACAAATTAAACAAAATTTGAAAGTATCGTTAGGCAACACGCGTATTGTTACAGTAGAACTAACCGGTTCGAACAGAAAGCAGGTTAAGAAAACGTTGAATGCTGTGGTAAAGGGATTTGTTAGTCGGAGTAACGACCGTTATAAAAAAACATATAACCTATTGACAAGTAAAATTAAAACGGTCCAGTCTATAGAAACAACAGAGGAATTAGTGAGACAACAACAGTTATTATACGAATTAGAGTCTATGTTAACGGATTTGAGACCGACAAACATCATGGAACCTATAACTGTGGTGGATAGCGGAGGAAGTCCAAGCAAACGGGCAGTACTTGGATTTTTGCTGGGGATAATGGCCGATGCTTGTATTTTGTTCTTCTTAGAGGTTTTTCGAAAACAACCTAAACATTGAAATGTAGCTTCATGGGTGTCGATGATCAATCCATTATTCCACTGTTTCATATTCGGAAGAGGATAGCAATAACCAATTGAAATATAGAAATTAACCGAGCCTTTAGCTGTCACGCCAGAGCGGGCAAATGAATAGTGCCTGCAGTTTTAGGATTAGGTATGCAATCCCACATGCCTAGCCGCCCCTATAGGTTAGTCAATCGTGATAAGATGTAAAAAATCCCTTTTGCGCAATAGTTTACGCAAAAGGGATTTTTACTGGGACGATTGTTTTTCCGCATCTGAAGAAGCATCGGAAGGCAGGTCTAGGTGTTGGCGAAGTTGCTGCCTTACCTCCCTCATTTCATCATCATCAGGGATAAAATAGTAAACGCCATTAACGTATTCGTCTTGCCCTTCGATTTTTAACGTTTGAATATGCGACGAATTAAAATCAGAGTATTTTTTCCGGAATGCAAGTGCTTCCCCAATGGACATGTTTGTTTCAATATTACGTCCAATTTCTTCCGCAATATCGTCGATTTTGAAGATAATAGAAGGGGATAATATTTTGTCGATAACGGCACGGACAATTTGCTGTTGCCGTTCATTTCTTCCAAAATCCCCACGCGGGTCTTTTTTGCGCATGCGTGCATATACAAGCGCTGCTTCCCCGTCAAGCTTCATTTTTCCTTTTTTAAAATAAAACTTTTCCCACTGGCTATTGATGTCATAAAAGTCAAAAGGGACATTTACAGTGACGCCGCCAAGCTCATCAATAATATTAACAAACCCTTTAAAGTTTACTTTTACATAGTAATCGATAGGAATATTTAAAAATTGTTCTACGGTTTCTATCGTCGCCTCTTTTCCCCCGTATGCATAGGCATGGTTAATCTTGTCCCTACGGTTTATAGCAGGAATATATACCTTGGTATCACGGGGGATACTCAGCATTTTCATCGATTCATCTTTTGGATTAAACGTAGCGATAATCAGCGAGTCGGAGCGTCCTTTGTCCCCTTTCCCAGAGTAGTTTTCTATACCCATGATTAAAACGGAAATAGGATCTTCCGAAATATGAACAGGTGCATTTCGAAGGGAAGATATTTTATCCCTGTTTTCCAAGTCGGAATATGAATTGTTAGCAGCTTTGTATGTTTTATACCCTACGTATCCTGTATACGACAATATTACTAGCAGTACCATCAACACCATGGATAACAAAAGTTTTATGAAGCGTTTTTTACGTTTTTTACGTCTTTTTATTTTTTTTCCAGATCTTCTATCCATATTTCTCTCTCCTTAATAAATGGGAGTTTCATTGTTCCGGGTGGGCCGTATTTTTGTTTATTAGCCGAAAGACCAAGTTTACTTAGTAATAGAGAGCATACAATCTTTACACTATGGCTTCCCTTTCCATATATTCTATTTCCCCTCCGACGACCTTCGCCCTCCCGTTGGTGAGCTCGGTCATCCATTCGCGGAACGGCTGTTGGTCGGCTTCGTCGACGAGCACCTCGATTGTTACGTTTTCGGCGTAATTGATGTTTTTAATAGTATATACGGAGGAATGCAATTCATTTTCCACTTTTCCAAGCCATGTGTAATCAATGGTAACATGCATGACGCGCACAAGGCGGCGTTCGACAATGCCCGCAGCTTTCAATCCTTCGGATACGGCTCTTCCGTAAGCGCGGACAAGACCGCCAGCGCCAAGCTTAATGCCGCCAAAATAGCGGGTGACGACGGCAACAGTGTCTTTTAGCCCTTTTTTCTTCAGCACTTCAAGCATTGGGATGCCCGCCGTTCCGCTCGGTTCGCCGTCGTCGTTTGCTTTTTGAATTTGATCGTGCTCGCCGATGATATAAGCAGAACAGTTATGGGTCGCATCCCAATGCTTCTTTTTGATTTGTTGAATAAACTGAACGGCCTCTTCTTCCGTTGTTGCTCTATTGATATAACAGATAAAACGGGATTTCTCAATAATAATTTCGTTTTCTCCATATCCTTTTACGGTATAATATTTTTGCAACAAAACAAAAATCACCTCACTGGAAGAGGAACGAGCTGTAATTTTCCATAAAAGTTTGGCTAATTTATCACAAAAACATGTTATACTAATTTTAATAGATTGATAAAGAGAAAATATTCATACATAAAGTAGATGCTTTTCTTATTATAAATCGACAACATTTTTCCTTCAAATAAATTTTTTTGGCGCTGGTACATAAAACTTGGCAGCGACAGAACGCGGCATTTATGGGGGATTTGATATGGCTACAGATAAACATATAGACGTAAAACAATTGGATAAAATTGTCGAAAAAATGATCGACACGGTTCAACATAGCAAGGATGAAATTTTTCGCATAGGTGAACAGTCACGTCAGGAGCATGATCAGTTGCTGCAGGAGCTAATCGAACTGAAACGGAAGATCAAACAGACGATTGAAGAAGCGGACCAGCTCGAAATAAAAGCGCGTCTTTCCCGCCGTCATCTTTCCGAAGTGAGTCAAAATTTTTCCTCTCATTCCGAGGAAGAAATTCGTGAAGCATACGAAAAGGCACATGCATTACACATGGAATTGGCGATGGTTCGCGAACGGGAAAAACAGCTGCGGCTGCGGCGCGATGAGCTTGAGCGGCGCTTAGCAGGATTGAAAGAGATCATTGAACGCGCGGAACATTTAGTCGGGCAAATTACCGTTGTGCTTCATTACTTAGACAGCGATTTCCGCCAAGTGGGAGAATTTATTGAAGGAGCAAAGCAAAAGCAGGAGTTTGGTCTTAAAATTATTGAGGCCCAAGAAGAGGAGAGAAAGCGGTTGTCGCGCGAGATTCATGACGGTCCTGCGCAAACGCTGGCCCATGTCATGATTCGTTCCGATCTGCTAGAGAAAGTATTAAAAGACCGGGGCATCGATGCGGCGATTGCCGAAATTCGCGATTTTAAAAAGATGGTTCGTTCCGCTCTTTCCGAAGTGCGCAGGATTATTTATGATCTAAGACCAATGGCTCTTGACGATTTAGGTTTAGTGCCTACACTTAAAAAATACCTACAAACTATCGAAGAGTATAATAAAGGGGTTACCGTCTCCTTTGTTCACATCGGCGAAGAAATAAGACTGCCGTCCCGTATGGAAGTGGCGGTGTTTCGCCTTGTCCAAGAATCAGTGCAAAATGCCCTTAAGCATGCGGAGGGGACAAACATTGAAGTAAAGATGGAGATCAATAGCGATCAGCTGCTCGTTATGGTAAAAGATAACGGCAAAGGATTTGATACAACGGTCAAAAAAGAAAACGCCTTTGGGCTGATCGGCATGAAAGAACGCGTCGAATTGCTAGAAGGAACGTTAACGATTCGTTCCAAAGTTGGATTCGGCACGACGGTATTTATTCGCATTCCACTAAATGTTCCGATGAGGGATGAAAAAAGGGAGGAGAGGAATGAATGAAAACGCGCATCGCAATCATTGATGATCATCAACTATTTCGTGAAGGGATTAAACGCATTTTAGAATTTGAGGAAGAATTTGAAGTTGTCGCCGAGGGTGCGGATGGCAGTGAAGTGCTTTCCATTGTCGAGCAATATCGGCCAGACATCGTTTTGATGGACATTAATATGCCAAACATGAATGGGGTTGAGGCGACGAAACAGTTGATTGAAGCGTATCCTGAGACGAAAGTCGTCGTTCTTTCCATTCATGACGATGAAAATTATGTCATGCGCGCGCTGCAAACAGGTGCGACAGGCTATTTATTAAAAGAGATGGATGCTGACACATTAATTGAAGCGGTGAAAATCGTCGCAGAAGGCGGATCATACTTGCATCCGAAAGTGACCCATAATTTAATTCGCGAATACCGCCGCTTGGCCTTAGGAAAGGGCGAAAGCAAAACTGGAAAACAGGAAGTGCGCCGGCCGCTCCATCTGTTAACGCGCCGCGAATGCGAGGTGTTGCAGCTGTTAGCGGATGGAAAAAGCAACCGTGGAATTGGCGAAGCGCTATACATTAGCGAAAAAACGGTGAAAAATCATGTTAGCAATATTTTGCAAAAACTAAACGTGAATGACCGTACACAAGCAGTAGTGGTCGCCATCAAAAATGGCTGGGTCGAAGTTCGTTAGTTGCCCGTGAAGATTGTCATTGGTTTATTGCCATTCGATAATGAAATTCGTTCCATTTTTCGCTATAATAGGCATTAAAGACTATGTAGACGGGAAGGTAGGAACGGATGAAAACTGCTGTTGTCACTGATAGCACGGCTTATATTCCGAAAGAAGTGCGCGATAGATACAAGATTCATATGATTCCGCTCAGCGTTGCGTTTGGCGCAGAGACGTATCGCGAGGAAATCGATATTACGACTGAGCAGTTTTACGAAAAGGTGAGGCAACAAAAGGAGCTGCCGACGACATCCCAGCCAGCGGTTGGCGAATTTGTCGAATTATTTACATCGCTCCGTGAGGAAGGCTACGATGCGGTCATTAGCATCCATCTCTCGAGCGGCATTAGCGGGACATACCAAGGTGCGCTAACGGCAGGAAATATGGTCGATAGTCTGCAAGTGTACGCGTACGATTCGGAAATCAGCTGCATGGCCCAAGGCTTTTACACGATCGAAGCGGCGAAGATGGCGCTTGACGGGAAAACGCCTGAGGAAATTATCGCACGGCTCGATGAAGTGAAAAAAACGCTGCGCGCTTACTTTATGGTCGACGATTTATCACATTTGCAGCGCGGCGGGAGGCTGACGGGAGCGCAGGCGTTCATCGGCGGACTGCTGCAAATTAAGCCGCTTCTTTGTTTTGAAAATAAAGTGATCGTTCCGTTTGAAAAAATTCGCACGCGCAAAAAAGCAGTGAAACGCATTGAAGAATTGTTTGCCGAAGACGCTGCCAAAGGAGTGCCGCTCAAAGCGTCGATTATTCACGGGAATCGTCCAGACGAGGCGGAACAATGGAAGCAGCAATTATCGAGCCTTTATCCGAATGTGGAGTTTATCATTAGCTATTTCGGACCTGTCATCGGCACCCATCTTGGCGAAGGCGCGTTAGGGTTAACGTGGTATCAGCCGTAATTTTGTTGATCCCTATGCCGCAAAGCTTTGTGCGGCATAGGGATGAACAATTATGAAAATGGAGGGAATATATGCGTTTTATCGTGGACGAAGGAAGGTTGGTCCCTGAAGTATTAGCCAACACCAATGACCAAGCTGCTAAACCGATAAGCCATATCGATGTCACGTCTTCTATTCCATTGCACCCCGGATTTCCTTACTCCCCAGAACTCCTTTCTTTTCTGGAAGGAAAACAGCTTCTCCTTGAAGAACTTCCATTTCCCCTTGATCTTATTCAAGCACATTATGAACACGGCTATCTTGCTTACGAAAAAGGAATAGTGAAAACAAAACATGGATGGCGCTGCATGAGGTGCGGAAACGAGGAGGATCATTTTTTCGCCTCATTTCCTTGTGCCCGCTGCCAAACAGTTTGTACGTATTGCCGCAAATGCATTATGATGGGGCGTGTCAGCGCATGCACTCCGCTCGTCGTATCCCGCTTTTCTTTCCCTCAAGATCGCTATCTTTCCCCTCTCTCTTGGAACGGATCATTATCCCAAGGCCAGCAGCGGGCTGCCGCTGCAGTGGAGAACGCGGTCGTGCAAAATGACGAATTGTTGGTATGGGCGGTCTGCGGGGCTGGCAAAACGGAAGTATTGTTTCCAGGAATTGCGCGGGCGCTGGAGATGGGAAAACGCGTATGCATCGCTACACCAAGAACCGACGTCGTGCGCGAGCTTGCCCCTCGTTTGAAACAAGCATTTCCAAGCGTCCCATTGATCGCCCTGTACGGCGGCAGCGACGACCGCGGCAAATTCGCCCCACTTGTTATTTCCACCACCCATCAACTTTTACGGTTTTTCCGCGCTTTTGATGTGATGGTCATTGATGAAGTCGACGCGTTCCCGTATTCCGTCGAACCGATGCTGGAATATGCCGTCGCCAAAGCGCGCAAAGAAACGTCCAGTCTCATCTATTTAACCGCGACTCCGAAGCGCTCCTGGCAGCGAGACGTCCGCCATGGCAAGCGCCAAGCGGTGACGATTCCCGCCCGCTACCACGGGTTTCCTCTTCCTGTCCCATCTTTCGAATGGTGCGGCAACTGGCGCAAACAGCTAAAGCGAAAGCGCCTTCCCCGCAACGTCATCGCCTGGGTCCAATCCCACATCGAAACGGCAAAACAAGCGTTTTTATTCGTCCCCCATATTGATGAGCTCGAGCAAGTCGTGTGTATACTAAAGCAATTGGATCAGCGGATTGAAGGCGTTCACTCGGAGGATCCGCAGCGCGCCGAGAAAGTGCAGGCGTTCCGCGACGGACGCATTCCGCTTCTTGTCACGACGACGATTTTAGAACGCGGTGTGACTGTTCCGAACATCGATGTCGCTGTGCTTGGTGCCGAAGACGACATTTTTACGGAAAGCGCGCTCGTGCAAATCGCGGGCCGCGTCGGTCGAAGCGCCCAGCATCCGAGCGGCGACGTTCGCTTTTTCCATTACGGAAAGACGCGGGAGATGGTCGCGGCGAAAAGGCAGATTGAGAGAATGAATAAGGAGGCACATGAACAAGGGATGATCCGCCGATGAAATGTTTACTTTGTCATGAAGCATTTTATCCGCCGTTTACCTTTCGCCTGTTGCTGACATTGGATCAGGAAGACACCGTCTGCCCACGCTGCCGCCAGCGCTTTTCGCTCATCGAAGAACCGATTTGCGAGCGCTGCGGCCGTCCGTATTGCACGGGTCTTTGCGATGACTGCCAACGATGGCGGGATATTGGCGACGTATTGGAGAAAAACCGCTCCGTTTATCAATACAATGAATGGATGCAGGACGTGTTTTCCCGCTTTAAATTTCGCGGTGACTATGCGGTGGTGGAAGCATTCCGCACTCCCTTTACCGCTGCCTTTTTCCACCATTTCCCCCGCGATGTCCTCATCGTTCCCATTCCGTTAAGCGAACCCCGTTTGTTAGACAGAGGATTTAACCAAGCAGAAGCGCTTGCCTCTCTTCTTCCGCTGCCGATGCAGAGGGCCTTAGAAAGACTGGATCATGCCAAACAGTCGCAAAAGCAAAAACGAGAACGAATGAACGCCCCGAAATTTCGCGTAAAAGACGCGTCTGCCATCCATGGGAAAGACATCATATTAATCGACGATATTTACACCACTGGTTCCACCGTGTATCACGCCGCAGTGCAGCTCCGGCAATATGGCGCCAATTCCGTCTCTTCTTTTACGTTAATTCGCGCGTGATTAGTAAGAAAGTTCCATTGATAGATGGACGAGTCGTGCCGATATATAAAGTAGAAAAATGAAGAGCGGAGTGAGAGCGGTGGAAATTAAAGGGTATAGCAACAGTCAAGGAATGGTGTTTCCAACAGGAAATCCAGCAACATTGAAACAAGGAGATACTTATGTAGCAACGATAAAAGAAAAAATTAATGAACACGAAGCCATCATGCAGGTACGCGGGATGGAGGTGCATGTGCGCGTCGATCAACACATTCCAAATGAAGGAAAAATCATGTTGGAAGTCCATCATGTGCAAGACGGCTTGATAGAAGGACGCATCGTCGCAAAACCGCCAAGCGCGCCACTTCCAAAGCCAGAAACACCAGAGCTTCGCCAAGCCGTAGCGGCGCTCGCGGCCCAAAACATTTCGTTAACCGAAGAAACGCTTGAAGCGTTGCGGACGTTTTTCCAGAAAGGAACAGGGACGATCGAGCAAAAACTTGAAACGATTCAAGCGGCGGCAAATAAACGAATCGCCATCCGCCTCCCGGAGTTAACCGCGATCCATGAAGCGCTGCACGGAAAACCAATCGGCGCGGTACTGGAAGATATCGCAAGACGATTAAATTTACCTGTTTCACAAACGGTAAACCAAGACCGCGCTCCTATGATGCGGGAGGTTGTCTCGCTTGAGCGGATGAGTGAGCATCAGGAACAGAACAAAGTGCAGGAGAAAGGCAATCTAGGGAATCCGCTTTCCTATATCCGCCGTCAAGTAGAGAGTGCACCAAATGTGCGTCAAGTGCAAGAAGCCGTGCGTGCAGCGGCGCGAGAACTTCCCGCTGAACTGGGCGAAAAGGTAT
The DNA here is from genome assembly GCF_000632515.1 of Parageobacillus genomosp. 1. Lineage (GTDB taxonomy): Bacteria > Bacillota > Bacilli > Bacillales > Anoxybacillaceae > Saccharococcus. Next base: position 3,194,249 of record NZ_CM002692.1, on the reverse strand, counting down.
TGCAAGCATTAGACCAAGCTTTGCGGTTAGAAACGCTAGGATTGGCTCAAGCGGCCCGCCTGCGGCTCATGCAAGCATTATCTTCGATCGAAAAGGATTTTGCGCAGTTTATTCATAGTTTCAAACCGACCTTGCAAACAGGCAGCATAGATACAGGGACGAACTCCACAACATCTGCTGTATCGATGGCCGCATTAGAGGCGCTTTCGGACCAAATGTTAGCAGAGCAGCCAATGATGAATGACACAGAAGAAATTTCTTTGCTTCGCGACTTGATTCGGCGTACTCTGAGAGCTATACAGCGAGAACCTGATATCACGAAAGCACTTGATATGGCGGAGAAAGAAATCGTTCCGCACCTGAAAGACGATTACCAAAAACAGTACTTGATGCAAGTGCTTTCGGAAGCCAAACAGCTTTCCGAAAAAGGCCGCGAAATGAAGGCGCGGCAAACGGCAGTTATGGAGTTGGAGAAAATCGAAGTTGCGCTGCCAAAAGACGCGCCAGCGACAGACATCGACGGAATGATGTCTATACAACTCAATACGAAAGATATCATGGTGCAAACGGTCACGAAACGGATGGCGGAAGCAGCGCTTGAGTTTCAGCGAGCGAAGCGGGATATAATGCGCAATTTAAATACTATGAACCAGCTGATCGAGCAATACCGCCAGTCCGCCCGCCCGCAGGCAAAACAGCTGTTGGAATCAACGATCAAAATGCTGGATCAGGCGATATTAAAAAGCGATATGATGCTATTTGCCGATATGGTGACAGAAAAGAGGTTATTGCAAGCGAGTTCGCAGCTTGTGGAAGCGAAAAAATTTCTTGAGAACGGAAATTACGAACAAGCGCGGAAAACGGTCCAAGAAGTAAACGATATGCTCGCGAAGCTGCAGTGGAAGCCGTCCGATGTGAAAGTAAAACATTTTGTTTCCCAAGAAAGCATCAAATCCCAAGATCCTGCACAAGCATTTTGGAATAAATGGAGCGGATCGATCCATCCGGAGCCGTCCGCCCGCCATGTATTGGAAACTATTCGCCGCCTAGGGCTTACATATGAATCAGATGTGGCCAATGCGCTTGTATTTAAAAACGGACAACAGGGAGAGGCAGAGCAAACGGCGAAGGAATGGCTGATGAAATGGGCGCAAACGGAAGGAAATCCTGTCGCGAAACAAGCGGAGCAGGCAGCGATGAACATAACAGGCCAACAGCTGTTAAACAAATGGGACGGTACGAGCGCGATGCAGACGCTGTTTTTTACAATTCCCGTTTTCCTGCACAATCAATTAAAAGACGTAAAAATTTACGTTAACGCGCGCAATGACGGAAAACGGATAGACTGGGAAAATTGCAGCCTCTATTTTCTCTTAGAAACGCGGAAGCTAGGCGACATTGGCATTTTATTAACAGCCAATGAGCGGAATTTGTCGATCACACTCCGCAATGATCGTCCCGATTTTTCCGAGAGAGTATCTTCATTTTTGGAAATAGCTAAACAAAATATGGAGGAAATCGGATATTACGTCCAATCCATTCAGTTTGCACCATTGTCCGAAACGAAAGAAGAAAAACCGATTGCAAAAGAAACCCACCCGATATTGACGGAGAAAGGATATGATATCACGATATGATGTACTTTAACCAAAAACGAAAGAAAGAGCAGAACGGACCATCGGCGGCGGTCATCCGCTATGAGGAAGGCGACCGCGCTCCGACGGTAGTCGCCCACGGGCGCGGATATGTCGCCGAAAAAATTATTGAACTGGCAAAGCAAAATCATATTCCGATCGAAGAAGATGTGTCTCTCGTTCAGCAATTATTGGATATTGATTTAGGAGAGAACATCCCTCCGCAATTATATGCAGTAATTGCCGAAATTTTGGTGTTAATTCAAAAAATAGAAAAAAACTATTAAACATCATGGGAAATGTGCCGATAAATAAGGTAGATGAACATTAGAGGTGGGAAAGAAGATGGAGTTTCTTACCGAGGAAGCAATCTATCAAAAAAACCCGCAGCAATTAACCGCGATTTTATACGAATCATTGATTGACAGTATCGAATCAGCTATTGGATATACAGAACAAAAAGAATATGCCGAGGCGAATAAACAGTTACAGAAGGCCAACGATATTTTGCACCGTCTCGGTGTCGGCTTGAAATACGAAGCAGGAATCATTGCCCATCAGCTCGATGCGCTATATAACTATATGGCAGAGCAGCTCATTGAGGCAAATATCAAGAAAGATGTCACGATCATGCAAACGGTGCTCAAAATTGCCACAGAAATTTCCAGTGCATGGAATGAGGCAATGAAAAAGTCAAGTTCCGCCCCATCTGCGCCACGAATGAGCAAAGTTTCCGCGTATGAACAATTTATTACCACTTACGAACAATCATAGAAAGAGGGATATACGTGAAAATTAATCACAATATTCAAGCGTTAAACGCTTATCGCAATTTAGCAGCCAATCAATTCAATATTTCAAAAAACTTGGAAAAGCTATCTTCCGGCTTGCGCATTAACCGTGCGGCGGACGACGCGGCAGGACTCGCGATTTCTGAGAAAATGCGCTCGCAAATTCGCGGTTTGGAAATGGCGGAACGCAATGCGTTGGATGCCATTTCCCTTATCCAGACGGCAGAGGGTGCGCTTAACGAAGTCCATAGCATCTTGCAGCGCATGAGAGAATTGGCAGTGCAAGCTTCGAATGGTACCAATCAAAATACTGACCGTGATGCTCTTGATAGTGAATTTCAACAATTGAAAGAAGAAATAGATCGCATAGGTAAAGAAACGCAATTTAATAAGATGGATATACTGGCTACAGATCAATCTATCGATATTCAACTAGGGGCAAATAATGGACAAATATTGACGTTGACATGGAAAAGGCAATTAAAAGATTCTCTTGGAGAAGACAATATAAACATTAGTACTTTAGATATCAAAAGTGTTACCAATGCGCAGAACGCTATTAGTACATTAGACAATGCAATTATTTCTGTTTCTAAATCCCGCTCCAAGATGGGGGCCTATCAAAACCGCCTCGAGCATACCATCAACAACTTAAAAACGGCAAACGAAAACTTAACGTCTGCGGAATCACGCATTCGTGACACCGACATGGCGATGGAGATGACCGAGTTTACGAAAAACAACATCCTCAACCAAGCGGCACAAGCGATGCTCGCGCAATCAAACCAGCTGCCGCAAGGAATTTTGCAACTGTTGAAAAGCTAATACGTTTTTTCACGAAGGGGTGGGTCCACAAGGCCTCGCCCTTTTTTTGTAGTTGTGCGATAATGGTGGTAACAAGGAGTGATCGCGATGGAAGTGCAAAAAGTAACAAGGGCAAGCGTGGCGAACGTCAGCCGCAAAGAAGAAACGGCAATGGAATCAGTGTCATTTACCGAGGTGATGGCAAAAAAACGAAGCGATATTGTCTGGGAACGCGTGCAACAACAAGTCCAGCAAATAGAAGAACAAGGGAAAAAGCTCGCCGAATCGCGCACGATCGAGGATTTGAAAAAATATAAACGGCTTGTGAAGCAATTTTTGGATGACGCGGTCCAAAACGGGCTGCAGCTCGAGGAACAGCGCGGATTCAGCCGCGGCGGACGGGCGCGCATTTATAAAATTGTCAAAGAAGTAGATCGCAAATTAGTCGAACTGACCAATGAAGTACTGCAAAAAGAACAAAAAGGTTTAGAAATATTACGGCTTGTCGGCGAAATTCAAGGGCTGATCATTAACATTTACACATAAGCGGCAGGGAGGAGAATTCGGTGGCGGAACTGGCCAATTGCCCGAAATGCGGGCGGCTGTTTGTCAAGCAGTCGTCCATTCGTGACGTGTGTGACCAGTGTTATAAGGAAGAAGAGAAATTGTTTGAAAAAGTATATTCGTATCTCCGTAAACGCGAAAATCGCACCGCGACAATGACGCAAGTGGTCGAAGCGACGGGAGTGAGCGAGTCACTGATCACAAAGTGGATTAGAACGGGGCGTCTCCAGCTCGTTCATTTTCCGAATTTCGGCTATCCGTGTGAATCGTGCGGCGCAATGATCCGCGAAGGGCAGCTTTGCCCGAAATGCCGAACGAAGCTGCAAACGGAGTTGAAGTGGGCCGAGGTAGAAAAACAGCGGGAGCGGTCAAAATTCATGACTTATTACACACAAAAAGAGGAAGGACGCTAAACATTCACGATATCGTTCCGATATAAAAAATAGGCAAAGGTAGAACGTTTGCGTGAAAAAGCGAGGTGAACGAAATGAAAATTCATCATGTCGGCCCGATGAACGTCAACCCGTATCAGCGGCAATATAGCAGGCTCGACAAACAAGTGTCGTCCGCAAATAAAAAAGACCAAGTCGAAATTTCCGAAGCGGCGAAAGAACTGCAGGAAGCGGCTAAATGGGAAAGCGCGCGTCAGGAAAAAGTGGAAAAGCTAAAGCAGCAAGTACAAAACGGCACGTATACGATTGATTCAAAAGCGATCGCCAGAAGCATCATTCAATATTATCGAAACCGATAAAACATGGAGCGAACGAGGATGAGATTTGCGGAGCTTATTTCGATTTTGCAGGCGCACGTGAAGCTGCACGAAAGTTTATATAAGCTTGCCGAGCGGAAAAAGGAAGCGTTGAAAAAAAATGATATCGATGCATTGTCGGCTTTGATGAAAGACGAACAAAAACACATTTTGGCGATTCGGCAATTGGAAGAACGGCGCATTCGTTGGCTGAGAGCAGCGTTTCCAAACGAGTCGATCATGACAATCACGCGCTGTTTGGAGCTGGCTGACGAAACGGAGCGGGGAGAACTTCGCCAATGGCATGGACGGCTGACCGAAGCGATTGCTCGACTAAAGCAAGCCAATGAGCTAAATAAGCAGCTGCTCGAGCAGTCTTTGCAGTTTGTCACCGCGATGATTGATGTCATGATGCCATCGGCCCAGCCCATTGCTTACAACAAAGCGAACGAATACGAAGCGCCGCCAAACCGTTCGATCTTTGAGTCCAAGGCGTAAGGAGGAGAACGATGCTTTCGACATTTCACGGATTAGAAGCCGCCAAGCGAGGCATGATGACCCAGCAGTCCGCCCTTTACGTGACGGGGCATAACGTTGCGAACGCAAACACACCTGGATTTACGAGACAGCGCGTCAATTTTGTGGCGACGGAGCCATTTCCCGCCCCTGGTCTGAATCGTCCGCAAATCCCTGGCCAGATGGGGACAGGTGTAAAAGTAGGTTCGATTGAGCGTGTGCGTGAATACTTTTTAGACATACAATATCGCGGGGAAAACAACAAGCTTGGTTATTGGGAAGCGCGCGCGGACGCCATCGCCAAGATGGAAGACATTATGAACGAACCGTCGGATAACGGATTGGCGAAAACGATGGCTCAGTTTTGGCAAGCGCTGCAAGATTTAAGTGTCAGTCCGGAAAACGAAGGGGCGCGGTCCGTTGTACGTCAGCGCGGGCTTGCAGTGGTGGAAACGTTTCATTATTTAGCAAACTCGTTATCGCAAATTCAAACGGACATCGGCACGCAAATCGGTGTGGCGGTAACGCAAATCAACTCGCTTGCCAAACAAATTAGCGAGATTAACCAACAAATTGCGAGCATCGAACCGAACGGCTATTTGCCAAACGATCTGTATGACGAACGAGACCGTCTTATTGATGAGCTTTCCAAACTGATTAACGTGCAAGTCGAAAAGCACCCAACCGGCGGTAACGCGCCAGCAACAGCGGAAGGGACATATGATATTTATTTCCTCAACGGAAACGAAAAAATATATCTCGTCCAAGGCGGCAATTTTCAATTCATTTCGTTTCCAAACGGTCAAGATGTGGACGGGGACAAAGACCATATCAAGGAAATGCCGCCGGCTACAGGAGTTACAGAATTGCAAGTGGGCAATACGTCCGTTTCCTTCACCAGCAACAATCAAGTCACGTTTCCGATGGGGAAACTGCGCGGGCTGATCGAAGCGTATGGCTACGTAAATGGGCAGGATAGCAATGGCAAGCCGATCGTGACGGGAATATATCCAGATATGCTACAGAACTTAGACAAGCTGGCTTATACGTTCGGCACATTGTTTAACGAAGTACATAAGCAAGGATACGGACTGAATGGCAGCACTGGCGTTTCCTTTTTTGCTGGACTGAATCAAGTAGACGGAGCGGCGAAAACGATTGGTCTCTCTGCGGCTATTGATGACCTCGCCAACATTGCCGCTTCTACAAAACAAAATGAATCGGGAAACGGCAACAATGCGATTAACCTTGCGAATGTCGGGAGTATGTTGCTTTCGGCGGGTACAGTCAGTTTAATTGGTACAACTAACACGATCCAGATCAGCACGCTCAATCTGCCGTTGACTTCTGGCACGATCCAAACGAACTACCAAGGCTGGATCGGGAAACTCGGCGTCGATGGCGAACAAGCGAACCGAATGAAAAACAATAGCGATGTCCTCCGCCAATCGGTAGAAGAGCGCCGTCAATCGGTCAGCTCCGTCTCTCTCGACGAAGAGATGATGAATATGATTAAATTCCAGCATGCCTATAATGCGGCAGCGCGGCAAATTACTGTCGTCGATGAAATGCTCGATAAAATCATCAACGGAATGGGTATCGTCGGAAGGTAGGGGATAAAAAGTGCGCGTGACACAAAGCATGCTGGCAAATAATATGCTAAAACATTTAAGCACCAGCTACGCGAACTTGGGAAAATATCAAGAACAGCTTTCCACAGGGAAGAAAATTAACCGCCCATCGGATGACCCCGTCGTGGCGATGAAAGGAATCGCATATCGCACGAATTTAACGGAAGTCGAACAGTTTAAACGCAACTTTTCCGAAGCGTACAACTGGGTCGAAAACTCCGACGCGGCGCTCGATAAAGCGACGCAGGCATTGCAGCGCATTCGCGAGCTCGTCGTTCAGGCAAGCAACGACACGTATGAAGAAACGCAGCGCCAGGCGATCTCGCAAGAAATTAAACAGCTGACCGAACAGCTGGTGACGATCGCCAATACGAAAGTCGGCGACAAATATATTTTTAATGGCACAAATACGTTACAGCAGCCTGTGCAAATGGTGAACGGTTCCATTACAACATCGAGCAATGCAGAAGAAGTGAAAATCGAATTAGCGAAAGGCATTTATATTGGTGTCAATGTGGATCCGACGAAAGTGTTCCATTATGACGCTTCACAAAAAGGAAAAGGATTGTTCAGCGATTTGCAGTTCCTTGCTAACGATTTGGACGACCCAACTAAGACAGGAAAAGATATTAACGAATACCTTGGCTATATTGATAAGCATATTACGAACTTACTAGGCGTCCGCGCCGAGTTAGGAGCGCGCATGAACCGCATCGAATTAATGGAAGACCGCATTGATTCCCAACAAGTCATTGCGGAAAAAATGTTGGCCGATAATGAAGACGTAGATATGGAAAAAGTGATTACAGATTTGAAAACACAAGAAAGCGTGCATCGCGCCGCATTAGCGGTCGGCGCGCGTATCATCCAGCCAACGTTGGTCGACTTTTTGCGATGAGCTAGCTTTTTAGCTGGCTTTTTTCTTAATCATAGTTCGATCCCGCCCGCCCATGAAGCGGTGATTTCGACAAGGAGGATCTGTTTATGCGCATTCTGCAGCTTCGCATGGAAGCAACATTCGCCAAGCTCGCGATTTCGACCGAAGCCGTGCAACTAGAAATCACACAGCCGCCAGCCGAAATGGCGATCGAACAGCCAAAGCCAGAACTGGAGATCAACGTCATCCGTCCGCGCCTGACGATCGATCAGTCGCAAGCATGGGCAGAAATGAATTTAAAACATGTGTTTCGGCTTATCGAGGACGCGGCAAAAGACGGTTACGAAACATGGCTGACGTACGTAGCGACCGTTTCTGCGCAAGGTGACGAATTGATGAAAATCGAAAATGGCGGCGACGTCATCGCCGAGCAGGCGCAAGCAAATAGCGAAGGTCCGCCGCTCGAGTTTAACATCGGCTTTGTGCCGTCGCCATTTAGTGTCAAAATCGGCTACGAACCGGGCAAGCTAATGATGGATTGGAAAATTCATAAGCCGCTCATTGACGTAAAAACGCACCATCCAATTATCCGTTATAAACAAGGAGCGGTGTACATCGATTTGGCGCAGCGCAACTCGCTGCGCATCGACGTTGTCATGTAAATATGAATCGAGGGATGAACCAATGAAAATCGCGACAAAATATCATGGAAACATTGAAATTCACGAGCAGGATATCGTTCGTTTTGAACAAGGAATTCCAGGTTTTTTAGAGGAAAAACAGTTTGTTTTATTACCACTCGAAGACACACCGTTTATCATTTTACAATCGGTGAACACACCCGCACTCGGTTTTGTCTTAATCGAGCCGTTTTCGTACTTTCCAATGTATGAAATCGACCTCGATGACAACACGCTCGAGCAGCTACAAATCGCTAGCGAGCAAGACGTCGCCTTATACGTCATTTTAACCGTCGCCGACCCGTTCGACGACACGACGGCGAACTTGCAGGCGCCGATTGTCATTAACGTTCATAAACGCCTTGGCAAGCAAGTTATTTTAACAAACACGAACTACAAAACGAAACATCGCCTCTTTCCTGAAAAAGTGGCGAAATAAAGGAGGCGGCAAGTATGCTTGTACTAACGCGCAAACTGAAAGAAGCGATTCAAATCGGCGATGACATCGAAATCACCGTCCTCGCCATCCAAGGCGATCAAGTGAAGCTTGGCATCAACGCACCGAAACATATCGAAATCCATCGCAAAGAAATTTACCTCGCCATCCAAGCCGAAAACAACGCCGCCTCCCACGCCTCCAAATCATCGCTCGAGCGGTTGAACGAGCAATTGAAACACTGGAAAGGGGGGAAACAAGCATGAGCGTCAGTATCGGCGGAGTGCCAGTCCAAGGCGTCGTCGCTCGCATTGTGCAAGATAATAAGGCCATTGCCGAACAAGCCTTAAACGAAATCATTAACAAACATAAAGACGACCCAGCCCATATCATTAAAGAAATTCAGCAGCCTTCGCCATTTTCCCAATTTCTCGACATCAAAATCTAAAAATTTTTCTCCAATCTATTAAACTTCTAGCTAAACAAACCGATATAAAAAGTGAACGCGGCATAGCGAAGAAAGGCGGCCGACTTTCTTCCTATCCGCAAATCTATCATTCCACAAGGACGTGGAAGAAAAAATTTTCAAGGAGGAAAAGAAGATGAGAATTAACCACAACATTGCAGCGTTGAATACGTATCGCCAATTAACTGCTGGTACGAATGCTGCATCCAAATCAATGGAAAAACTATCTTCTGGTCTTCGCATTAACCGTGCTGGTGACGATGCGGCAGGTCTTGCGATCTCGGAAAAAATGCGTGGACAAATTCGTGGATTAGAACAAGCAGCTCGTAACGCACAAGATGGTATTTCATTAATTCAGACTGCTGAAGGTGCACTTAATGAAACACATGCAATTCTTCAAAGAATGAGGGAGTTAGCAGTTCAAGCTGCCAACGATACAAATAATAATAACGACCGAGCAGAACTTCAAAAAGAAATTGTTCAGTTGAGAGACGAAATTGATCGTATTTCAAATGATACAGAATTCAACACTAAAAAGCTTCTTGACGGTACATTAGGTACAAAAGTAGATATGGATACAGCCAACACAACTCTTTTAACGAATGGTGCTGTGGATGGCATTAATTATAATGGGGGACTTAAAGCAGGTACTTGGACATTAACTGGTCAGGGTGACGGATCATATACACTTTCTGACGGTACTGTAACTTATACATCGAACATTGTTGCGGCAGGTACAGCTGGAACCCTCGATTTCCAAGGAAAAATTTCGATTGCAGTGAATAACTCTATTGCTAATGATGATCTAGATGGATTGACAATTGAAATAACTGGAAACCAAGCGATATTCCATATTGGTGCAAATGCAGGTCAGACTACTACGCTAAGTATTAATGCTATGGATGCTAGCTCTTTAGGTATATCTAGTATTGATATTAGTACTCAGGCTGGAGCAGACAGTGCAATTACAGCAATTCAAAATGCTATTGATACTGTTTCTAGTGAACGAGCAAAACTTGGTGCTATTCAAAATCGATTAGAACATTCTATTAACAACCTAAATACTTCTGCTGAAAACTTAACAGCATCTGAATCCCGCATCCGCGACGTAGATTATGCCTTAGCCGCTTAAACGGCGACAGGCACAGTCGTCCTAGCTGGAGACGGCTAGGAGTATCACCGGGTGAATTGCTGGAAACCCCTTAGAGCCTTTGACGCCACAACGTAGCTGGAAACAGCAAGCGTGATGGCTTGAAAAGTCAAAGGATTGGGCAACCAGCAGCCAAGCTCCTGTCCCGAAAGGGTGGAGAAGGTTCAACGACTAGGACATACCGCCTAAGGCGAGAAGCTATGGCGATGAAGTCCGTAGGGTGAACAGGATTCCTCCATCGTCCTGTATCGTCCGAAGCGCCCGGCCCCTAACAGGTCGTGCTGAGGGTGAAGATGTAGTCTGGTCCCGTCACGAAAGTGAGGGTGGCACGATGGCCAAAGAAATGATGGAGTTCACAAAGAACAATATCCTAACACAAGCAGCACAAGCGATGTTGGCTCAATCTAGTCAAATTCCGCAAGCGGTGTTGCAACTGCTTCGGTAATTTGATTGGAAGGGCGTCTTAGCTGGAAACGGCTAAGAGGATCACTGGGTGAATTGCTGGGAAGCCCTAAAGCTTTCCTTGCCACAACGTAGCTGGAAACGGCAGGCGTGACGGCTTGAAAAAAGGAAAGATGCAACAATGGGCAATCAGCAGCCAAGCTCCTGTCCTGAAAGGGTGGAGAAGGTTCAACGACTAGGACATACCACCTAAGGCGAAACGCTATGGTGATGAAGTCCGTAGGGGAGGCGAAATAGCCGAACTGAAGTGCCCAGCCCCTAACAGGTGAAGCTGAGGGTGAAGAGATAGTCTACACAACGGTCGAAAGACGTTGAGGCATGGCAAGCCAACCAACAACCACAAGGAGTATTACAATTGCTTCGTTAATCGTACCCAAACGAAAAGAGACCTTAGGTTATCTAGGGTCTCTTTTTTACATGTGATGAATGGCGCATAAATGAACAATTTGGCTTATAGTAAATCCAGTTGCATTTTGGCATTCATGCAGCCAGTGTATTTGTTCTGACGTTAGCCGAATTTGGTATGCTCTATAGGTGGCCTTATTCATTCTTAACTTTTGAAAATAGGTAGTGAACAATGAATGATATATATTTGGTTCATGCAATTTGGCGTTCAACATCGGCAGACGGTTTAATAGAGTGTGAATATCTTTTGTAGGTTGTTGAATTGGAATGGAGACTGGCAAATAAATAGTAGTTCGTTTAGCCGAAGTTTCTTTGTTAATGATGGGGAGTTGAATTTTCCGATTCATGCTTTTGTGTACGTATGGTTTGATTAGACGAATGAAATAAAAAATTTGCGGTTTGTCATAAAGGGTGAGTCTGTTTTGCTTGTCTAAAGAAAATTTTAAGTTATATCGCTGTTCAATCAGCTTGATTAATTTTTTATTTTCGTCGGTGGAGAACGCATTGGTAGCTATAATAACTTTTTTCACTTGACCATTTTCTATTTTTAAATGTCCGTCGTCTTGATACCACCATGCGAGACAAAGAGGGGTAAATACGTGAGTCAGCAGGTGGAAAGGAACGACTTTTTTCTGATGCGGGTACCAAATATCTTTTAGTAGATCAATCACTTCAGAAGTAGCAGATTGAACGTAATATTGTTCGGTAAATCCGTTCCTCGTCCTTGAATCAATGACTTTTCTGTATTTTGGTGGAGATAATTTTATATGTTTGTTTAGTTTTTCGTAGCAATAAAAGCACCATTCTTTGTCGGAAATTGTATGGGAAAATCGAAAACGTGGTCGTCTCTTTTCTTGAATAGCTAAATCGGCATCACCTAACAATTTTCCCGCCAGCATGCTTAATGCATCGAATGGAAGAAGACCCAATAATTTTTCAACTTTGTGCAAAATCATTCTTATCTGCTCCTTTTAAAATTATACGAACATATATTCTATTATAAATGAAATTCTCCTTTTTTGTATGTATTATCAAAAGAGTTTTTACTTTGACCTTTACAACTCTCCATCTCCATCCGATATAAAACATAGATAGTGTTCATGCAAAGGAGCGAGCGTTATGACGGTGGAACGGGTATCTTCCCATTCTCCTTCTTATTTCTATGAAAATGTTCGTAATGAAAAGGCAAGTAGCATGATAGAATCGCAAAAGCAGAACCATGCCAGCACTTCAGAAACTCCACAGCAAGACCTCCCGAAAGAAAAGCTGGAAGAAGTCGTAAAAGGCTTAAACGAATTTTTGCAGCCAAGCCATACATCTATCAAGTTTGAGCTACATGACGAACTGCAGGAATATTACGTCCAAATTGTCGATGAACGGACACATGAAGTGATTCGCGAAATTCCGCCGAAAAAGCTGTTGGATATGTACGCGGCGATGATGGAATTTGTCGGGTTGATTGTCGATAAAAAAATTTAATGGTGGTGAGTGGAATTGGCAAGCAACATGCGCATTGGCGGCCTAGCGAGCGGGATGGATATCGACCAAATCGTCAGCGATTTGATGAAAGCGGAGCGGATGCCGCTCGATAAGTTGAAACAGAAAAAGCAAATTTTAGAGTGGCAGCGCGATGATTATCGGGAGATGAACTCTCTTCTTTTTGCTTTAAGAAATGAAGTATTTAACATGAAATTATCATCAAAGTACCGTGTAAGAACAGCAACTTCGTCTAACGAAGCGAAAGTAACAGCTACAGCGACAAGTTCAGCAAGTACGGCTTCTTATACCATAACAGAAGTAAAACAGTTAGCATCGGCTGCGACAAAGGTGAGTACCGATACTACTGATCCAAAGAAAGGAATATCAAAAGATCCTACAAAAAAAATTGATGTAACAAAGGGATTGCATTCTATAACTGGTGACTTTGACAAAACTCTTACTTGGAAAGCGGGGAGTGTTAAAAGCGAAACGATAGCCGTCACGTCAGATTCAACGACGTTTACGTTGAGCAATATAAAAACTGCAGATGGACAATCAGTCTTATTGGATGATGGAGATGTTGATGGCGTTTTAGATGATATTGTTGTGAAAGTAGATGGTAAAGTTTATAAGGTAGTAAACAGAGCGCCATTAGCTACGGGAGAGGTACAAATTGATAGCGACGGTAAATTAACTTTTTTTGACACAATAAAAAAAGATAGTACGGTAAAAGTAGACTATTATACTAATAAAGAAATTGAGGAAAAAACACTTTCCGAGGCAACAAAAGAGATTCAATTAGCGAAAGGTTCTATTGTTGGTAATAGTTTTAAGCTTGAATATGGCGGTGAAGTATATACGTATGATGCAGTAGACAAGAGAATTGAAGATAAAAATGGCAATCAAGTTGGTACGATTGATTTAGAAAGTGGCAAAATTACAATGGATACTGAGATTGCCAAAGATACGGTTGTTAAAATCACTTACCAGCAAAATTATTTTACTTTTGGAATCACTACTTATGATGCATCTGGGCAAGCTGTTACAGAAAAATTTGGTGTTCAAGGCAATGAATCATTAAATACAGTCATTAACCGCATTAATAGTTCAAGTGTTGGCGTTACCATGTTTTATGATTCATTTTCCGATAAAGTTACTTTAACGCGAAAGGAAACAGGAGATTTTAATAAATCTGGCGATGAAATCATTACATCTGGTGAGTTCTTGAACACCGTATTGAAATTTGGAAGTGCTGTCGAACAAGGTGGGCAAAATGCAAAATTTACGATTAACGGGTTAGAGACGGAACGTACGTCCAATACATTCGAGATATCAGGGGTAACGTTTACGCTTAAAGATACATTTTCGACATCTGATCCGAGTGTATCTATTTCGATTAGTAATAATACGGAAGCGGTGTTTGAAAACATTAAAAATTTCATTGATAAATATAATGAAACGATTGAAAAAATTCAAAATAAAATTTCAGAGGAGCGTTATCGTGATTATCCACCATTAACCGACGAACAAAAAGAAGCGATGTCCGAGAAGCAAATCGAACTTTGGGAAGAGAAAGCAAAGAGCGGTTTGCTCAGAAGAGACCCGATCCTTTCTAGTGGATTATCACAAATGCGGTTAAATTTTTATGAACCTGTTTCTAATGAAGCAATTAATCCAAAATATAAACAGCTTGCTAGCATTGGTATTACAACATCACCAAACTATTTAGATGGTGGTAAATTAATTATTGATGAAGCAAAGCTAAAAGCGGCAATCGAAGAAGATCCTGAATCGATTGAAAAATTATTTATAAGCTCAGGTACAACTGATTCTGAAAAAGGGATTATGACTCGATTATATGATACGATTGATAATATAATGGAAAAAATTAATGAACGTGCTGGTAAATCAACATGGACAAACAACCAATTTACGATTGGGAAAAACTTGCTCGATCTTGAGAGACGTATTGATGCCTTCGAAGATCGTCTCAAACAAATCGAAGACCGCTACTGGCGCCAGTTTACGGCAATGGAAGAAGCGATTCAGCGCGCCAATCAGCAAAGCATGTACTTAATGAATGCCTTTGGCGGGGGAATGCAGGGATAACAAAAAATGCTGGATGAATGCTTGCGCTGCGTAATGACTTGAAGCGCGCCATTCCATCATGACCAAAAAGGAGTGAACGATATGACCATGAACAATCCGTATCAAAGCTACCAAACGAACGCGGTGCAGACGGCGTCGCCAGGCGAGTTGACATTGATGTTATACAACGGCTGCTTGAAATTTATTAAACTAGCGCGCAAGGCGATTGATGAAAACAATATTTCTGCGCGAAATGAAAACTTGATTAAGGCGCAGAACATTATTCAAGAGCTGATGGTGACGCTCAATATGGAATACGAAGTCGCGAAATCGATGATGCTCATGTACGATTACATTTACCGCCGGCTTGTCGAGGCGAACGTGAAAAATGATGCGGCGATTTTGGATGAAGTCGAAGGGTATGTGACCGAGTTTCGCGATACGTGGAAGCAAGTGATCCAAATCAACCGGCAGCGCCAATACGCGCAAGGCGGGCAAGCGTAATGGGCGTCGTCCATGATTTATTAGCGGTGACGAAAGAGCTGCGGGACCTCGTTGCGATGCCGATCACAGCGGAAGCGCGCGACGAAAAGATAGCGACTATCGAGCGGCTGCTTATGCGGCGGGAGGAGCTCATGGCCGAGCTTCGTCCGCCGTATAGCGAGGAAGAACAGCAGCTTGGGCGGCAAATCATTGCGTGGAATCGGGAGATTGAAGAACACTTGCAGGCGATCAAGCGGCAAATCCAGCGTGATTTGGCGATGATCGGCGAGAAAAGGCGGGCCAATGCCCATTACACGAATCCGTACGAGCAGCCGCTTGTGATGGACGGTATGTTTTACGATAAAAAGAGATAGGTTGTGATAGAGATGACTGTGTTAACAACTCCGCAGCTTGAAATGGTGCAGCGATACGTGGCGCTTCTCGATACGATCGAGGAAGGGTTTGCGTATGTGGAAGAAAGTTTCGTGAATTACGAGCGGACGCAAGGGGACGAGGTGCTAGCCGATATTTTTACAGCGTTAGCGAAGATAAGCGAGACGAATGTGCATTTATGCCGGGTGTTTGCTGAGGAAACGGACATCGTCCATCACTTGCAGCTATTTTCCGATGTGTTGGAAGAAGCGTATAAATTAGATGGAAATTTTTTCGATACGAATATGAAGCAGCGTATCGTCGAGCAACATCTTTCCCCCGCGTTTCAAGCGTGGAAGTTATCGATCACCCGGCTGTTAAAACGATATGTCGAGCAATGAAAACACCGAGTCCCATTGTATGAGGCTCGGTGTTTTTTACACGGCTTTGACAATCGTCACATTAATTTCCTTGCGCAAATCGATTTCGTACGGGCTTTTCAGTTCTTCGCCGTACGGATCTTTAATGACGCGCACGACCGGCCGCAACGGAAAGTCTGGGAATACTTGCGATACGACTCCGATATATCCGGTGTTTAACACGACCGTTGTAGCGACGGGATAAATGGCGATGTAAGAAAGAAATAGTTTAATTAATTCATAGTCGAAAATGCCGCCGGCTGCGCATAAATATTCTGCCGCTTCGTGCGGCGAATATTGTTTGCGATGGTAGCGTGCCGAGGTGAGCGCGTCAAACACATCCGCGATGGCGACGATGCGCGCATATTCATGAATTTCTTCCCCCGCGAGCTGGCGCGGGTAGCCGCTGCCGTCATAGCGCTCATGATGCTGGAGCGCGCAGTGGGCGGACAATAGGGAAATGTTGCGCTGCCGCCGCAGAAGCTCAAAGCCGAAAAAAGTATGGCGGCGGAGAATATCTTTTTCCTCTTCAGTTAGCGCTCCTTTCTTCCGCCAAAGCCCTTCCGGAAGCTGCGTCATGCCGATGTCAAACAAGAGCGCTCCGACCCCAAGATCGAGCAGCTGCTGGGGACTATATCCTTTGGCAATGCCAATGACGCCGGCAATTGTCGCGACGTTGACGGAGTGGTGAAAAAAGTAGCCGTTGGACACCACTAAGTCCGATAAGTTAATGATCAGATTTTCTTTTGTCAGCAAATAATCCAAAATTTCTTTAAACACTTTTTGATATTCCATCCCTAGGTCTAGGGAAGAAACACGGCTTATCAGCTTTTTTTGTTCGATCAAAGCGGTCATCGTGTCGTATACTTTTTTTACGGCCTGCTGGCGGACGGTCGGACTGATGAGCGGCCGCGGTTTAATATCATGCGTATGTTTGTCGTCAATATAAATATATTGAATGCCTTTCATTTGCAGCGAGCGGATGTATTGGTTGGTCAGCCGCACGCCTTTGGACAGAAGAATGACACCGTTTACGCCGAAAAGATCGACGGCAAGCACGTCGCCGCTTTTGGCCTTTGAAATATGTATTTTTCGCATCTTGCCACACTCCGGATGGTAAAATAGAACTAAAAAAGATTATTTTCCTGAGTAAATATTACCATATTTTTTCTTGGTTTTCATAAAATTTTCAAAAACATTTTGCCGATTCAAGCAGGGTTTCCATAGGCATTATAGAATATAAAAACATATAGACTGATGAAGGAGTGATCAGCAATGATCTATAACGTTCGCGGGGAAAACATTGAAGTAACTCCAGCATTGCGTGAGTATGTAGAGAAAAAAATTGGGAAATTGGAAAGATATTTGGATCATACGGAAGATGTACATGTTCATGTAAATTTAAAAGTATATAACGATAAACACGGAAAAATTGAAGTGACGATTCCAATGCCACATTTGTTGTTGCGGGCGGAAGAACGCCATGATGATATGTATGCGGCCATTGATTTAGTTGCCGATAAATTGGAACGACAAATCCGCAAGCATAAAACGAAAGTCAACCGCAAATTGCGCGATCGCGATAAAGAGGTAAAACAAGTCGTTGCCGTGCCTAACCATGCGGCAGTGGAGAATGAGGAAGAAGAATTTGAAATTGTCCGCACGAAACATTTTAGCTTAAAACCGATGAACAGCGAAGAAGCGATTTTGCAAATGAATTTGCTTGGCCATAACTTTTTCATCTTTACGAATGCGGAAACAAACCGTACAAACATCGTGTATCGCCGCAAAGACGGGAAATATGGCTTAATTGAGGCGAATTAACATTCATCCCCTGCTGTCTTCCGGCAGGGGATTGTTATCCTGTTGGACAGGAGGAAGGAAAAAACGGTGGAGACGATTTTGCAGTAAATAAAATGAAGCAACCTCCGTTTTCACTTCCTCTTTTTTCTTTTTAGCATTTATCTCCTCTCCCGTTTCCGCCTCTTAGTTGTCACCCATTCGTGTACGTGATATTATGTAAATTAGTGATTCTATTGAAAATAAGGAGCGTTTTCTATGTTTGGAGTATTGAAAAAGGTGTTTGACCCAAACAAACGCCAACTGAGTCGTTTAGAAAAGATTGCGGACCAAGTCGATGCGCTTGGACCAGAGATGGCAAAGTTATCGGATGAACAGTTGCGGCAAAAGACGGAGGAGTTTAAAGCTCGCTATCAGCAAGGCGAGTCGCTCGATGATCTTCTTGTTGAAGCGTTTGCCGTTGTGCGCGAAGGGGCAAAGCGCGTCCTTGGCTTATATCCATATAAAGTGCAAATTATGGGCGGTATCGTTCTTCATGAGGGCGATATCGCAGAAATGAAGACCGGGGAAGGAAAAACGCTGACGGCGACGATGCCGGTTTATTTAAACGCCTTGACGGGAAGAGGCGTGCATGTCGTGACGGTCAACGAATATTTGGCGAGCCGCGACGCGACGGAGATGGGCAAGCTGTATGAGTTTTTAGGCTTGACCGTCGGCTTGAACTTAAGCGGCATGTCGCGCGAAGAAAAGCAGGCGGCGTATAATGCCGATATTACGTATGGCACGAACAACGAATTCGGCTTTGACTATTTGCGCGATAACATGGTGCTTTATAAAGAGCATATCGTGCAGCGCCCGCTTCACTACGCGATTATTGACGAGGTCGACTCGATTTTGATTGATGAAGCGCGGACGCCGCTCATTATTTCCGGTACGGCGCAAAAATCGACCAAGCTGTATATCCAGGCGAACGCGTTTGTGCGTACGTTGAAAAAAGGTGTCGACTATACGTACGATGAAAAGACGAAAAGCGTGCAGCTGACCGAAGAAGGAATTACGAAAGCGGAAAAAGCGTTTGGCATTGATAACCTATTCGACTTAAAGCATGTTACGCTAAACCATCATATTAACTTGGCGCTGAGAGCGCACGTGACGATGCAGCGGGATGTCGATTATGTCGTCGAAGACGGCAAAGTCGTCATCGTCGACCCGTTTACCGGGCGCCTAATGCATGGCCGCCGTTATAGCGATGGATTGCATCAGGCGATCGAGGCGAAAGAAGGGCTCGAAATTCAAAACGAATCGATGACGCTCGCGACGATCACGTTCCAAAACTATTTCCGCATGTACGAAAAGCTGGCGGGAATGACGGGGACGGCAAAAACGGAAGAAGAAGAATTCCGCAATATTTATAACATGCGAGTCGTCGTCATTCCGACCAACAAGCCGGTCATTCGCGAAGACCGTCCGGACTTGATTTTCCGGACGATGGAAGGCAAATTCCGCGCCGTGGTGGAAGATATCGCACAGCGCCATGCGAAAGGACAGCCGGTGCTTGTTGGGACAGTAGCGATTGAAACGTCGGAATTGCTTTCGGACATGTTGAAAAAACGCGGCATTCCGCATAATGTATTGAACGCGAAAAACCATGCGAAAGAAGCGGAAATTATCGCTCAAGCTGGCCAAAAAGGCGCGGTGACGATCGCAACGAACATGGCCGGGCGCGGTACCGACATTAAGCTCGGTGAAGGAGTGAAAGAGCTCGGCGGTTTGGCGGTCATTGGTACGGAGCGCCATGAAAGCCGGCGGATCGATAACCAGTTGCGCGGCCGTTCCGGACGTCAAGGAGACCCGGGGGTATCGCAGTTTTATCTGTCGCTCGAAGATGAACTCATGCGCCGCTTTGGTTCGGAAAGCTTAATGGCGATGATGGACCGCTTAGGCATGGACGATTCGCAGCCGATCCAAAGTAAAATGGTGACAAAAGCGGTAGAATCGGCGCAAAAACGGGTCGAAGGCAACAACTTCGATGCGCGCAAACAGTTGCTTCAATATGACGATGTATTGCGCGAACAGCGCGAAATCATTTATCGCCAGCGCTATGAAGTGCTTGACTCTGACAACTTGCGCGGCATTATTGAAAAAATGATTCAGTCGGTTATTGAGCGCGTTGTTAACGCGCATACGCCGAAAGAAGAGCTTCCAGAAGAATGGAATTTACAAGGGATCATTGATTACCTCAATGCCAACCTGTTGCCGGAAGGCGATGTGACCGTTAACGATTTGCGCGGCAAAGAGCCGGAAGAAATGATCGAGCTCATTTGGGAAAAAGTCAAAGCGCGCTATGATGAAAAAGAACAGCAAATTCCGCCGGAACAAATGCGTGAATTTGAACGTGTTATCGTCCTTCGTGCCGTCGATATGAAATGGATGGATCATATTGACGCGATGGAGCAGCTGCGCCAAGGCATCCACTTGCGCGCATATGGACAAATCGATCCGCTTCGCGAGTACCAAATGGAAGGATATGCGATGTTTGAAAACATGATTGCTTCCATTGAAGAAGAAGTGGCAAGATATATTATGAAGGCCGAAATTCATAGCAATCTCGAGCGCCAGGAAGTGGCGAAAGGCGAAGCGGTTCATCCGAAAGAAGGAGAAGAAGAGACGAAGCGGAAACCGTACCGCAAGGCGGTGCGCATCGGCCGCAACGATCCTTGCATTTGCGGCAGCGGCAAGAAGTACAAACATTGCTGCGGGAAAAACGCATAATCGAAAGAGCAAAGTGGGGGGATTTCCTCTCACTTTGTTTTGCGCGAGAACGGGGCATGAGCCCATTGGCGAGGATGGAAAATTTCAGTACAATAAAGTAACGAGGTGAAGGCATGATGATTGATTTAATTGAAATTAAAAACGAATTGGAAAAAATGGCTAAGCGATTAGCGGAAATAAGGGGGTCTCTTTGACCTCGAAGCAAAGCAGGCGCGCATTCGTGAGCTAGAAGAACAAATGGCCGCGCCAAACTTTTGGGACGATCAGAAAGCAGCGCAGACGGTGATTGCGGAGGCCAATGCGCTGAAAGACTTAGTGAATGAATTTGAAGCTTTGCAAGAGCGCTTTGAAAACTTAGAAGTGACGTACGAATTGATTAAAGAAGAGCCGGATGAAGATTTGCAGCAGGAGCTGGTCGCGGAAGCGAAAAAATTGACGAAGGACTTTAGCGAATTTGAGCTTCAGCTCTTATTAAACGAGCCGTATGATAAAAACAATGCAATTTTAGAGCTCCATCCGGGCGCAGGCGGTACGGAATCGCAAGACTGGGCTTCGATGCTGCTAAGAATGTATACGCGCTGGGCGGAGAGAAAAGGATTTAAAGTCGAAACGCTGGATTACTTGCCTGGGGAAGAAGCAGGCATTAAAAGCGTCACGCTTTTAATTAAAGGGCATAACGCCTACGGCTATTTAAAAGCGGAAAAAGGCGTGCACCGGCTCGTGCGGATTTCGCCGTTTGACGCGTCAGGGCGCCGCCATACGTCGTTCGTTTCTTGTGAAGTCGTGCCGGAGATGGATGATGATATTGAAATCGAAATCCGCCCGGAAGAGATCAAAGTCGACACGTACCGTTCGAGCGGCGCCGGAGGGCAGCACGTCAATACAACCGATTCGGCGGTGCGCATCACCCACCTTCCGACCGGCATTGTCGTGACATGCCAATCGGAGCGCTCGCAAATTAAAAACCGTGAAAAAGCGATGAACATGCTTAAAGCGAAACTTTACCAAAAGAAACTCGAAGAACAGCAAGCCGAGCTTGCCGAAATTCGCGGCGAACAAAAGGAAATCGGCTGGGGAAACCAAATTCGTTCGTATGTGTTTCATCCTTACTCGCTTGTCAAAGACCATCGCACCAACGTCGAGGTCGGAAACGTGCAAGCGGTGATGGATGGCGAGATCGATATCTTTATTGATGCTTATTTGCGTTCGAAACTAAAATAAGATAAAAGGCATCTATTATCGTCCGTTCGATAGTAGATGCCTTTTTTTGTGCAAACTAACTTTACTGCGTTACTGCTTTATTTCGCTGTCATTTACTTGTGGGAATGGTCGTGCTATACTCTCATGGGAGGTTTGGCGAATGCGAAGAAGAAATCGGTCAAGACATCCAAAAATGAAACTTGTCATGGAATATGTGTGCATATTGATTGGCTCTGCCATCGTCGCAATGGCGTTCAACGTCTTTTTATTGCCAAACCGCGTCGCTTCTGGCGGGGTAAGCGGTATTAGCACGATCACGTATGCGCTGTTTGGCTGGCAGCCGGCTTATGTCCAATGGGCGCTCAACATTCCTTTATTTATTGCCGGCGTCGTGCTGCTAGGTCGGCAGTTTGGCATCAAAACGCTTGTCGGAACGGTGTTTTTGCCATTTGTCGTGTATGTAACAAAAGGAATTGAACCAGCCACCCATAACCCGTTATTGGGCGCGCTGTTTGGCGGCATTGGCGTTGGTCTTGGCCTTGGCATTGTCTTTCGCGGCAGAGCATCGACAGGCGGAACGGATTTAGCGGCGCAAATTATCCATAAATATACAGGTCTGTCGCTTGGGATGTGCGTCATATTGATTGATGGGCTGATCGTTTTAACGGCGGCGTTTGTGTTTGATATTGAACGGGCGCTTTATGCGCTTATCGCCCTTTATGTGACAAGCAAAACGATCGATTTAGTCCAAGTCGGCCTCGGCTATTCGAAAATGGCGCTGATTATTACGAACGAGGAAGAAAAGGTGCGCCAAGCGATTTTGCATGAAATTGACCGCGGGGTGACAAAGCTGCCGGCCTATGGCGGCTATACGGAACATGAGCGCCCGGTACTGATGTGCGTCGTGCAGCAATCGGAGTTCACAAAATTGAAACAATTGGTCAGAAGCATTGATCCATCAGCGTTTGTCATTGTAACGAATGCGACGGAAGTGTTTGGTGAAGGATTTCAACGTACGTAATTTTTGCAAAATCGGTTATAATAAACATGAATTACTATCCAAGTAGGGGGAGTTCATCTATGAAATGGAAACTTGCTACTGTATTTCTTGGTGCTTCGCTAGCACTCGCGGCCTGTGGCGGCGGCAACAATGCAACAGATAACAACAATGGCAATAATGGTGGAGGGGATACTACCGCAGCAGCAGAGGATATTTTCCAACAAAACTGCTCCTCTTGTCATGGGAAAGATTTATCAGGCGGGGCAGGACCGAACTTACAAAAAGTCGGAAGCAAATACTCGAAAGACGAAATTAAACAGATCATTGAAAAAGGGCGCGGCGGTATGCCACCAGGAATCATCAAAGGAGAAGATGCAGACAAAGTCGCAGAATGGCTTGCGTCCAAAAAGTAACAATTACCGTCCGGTTCCTTATAGGGACCGGATTTTTTGTTTGCGTAATGTATTTGAAATATAAATGTAAAATTACAGTCTTCGAAATAGTGCTATAATAAAAATTGCGGAATTTTGTATAATATGTTCGAAATGACACGAAACAGCTCGAGGAATGACAACAAGGACAATGAGACTAGGTGATAAAAATGATCGAAATGCAGGATGTATATAAGACATATCCGAATGGGGTAGTAGCCCTAAATGGCATTAGCGTTCGCATAAAACAAGGAGAATTTGTCTATGTCGTCGGACCTAGCGGTGCAGGAAAATCAACATTTATAAAAATGATGTACCGCGAAGAAAAACCGACGAGCGGCACGATTATGGTCAATGGGGTAAATCTGGCAAAATTAAAAGACAGTAAAGTTCCATTATTGCGCCGGAACATTGGCGTCGTGTTCCAAGATTTCAAATTGCTTCCTAAGCTAACGGTATATGAAAATGTAGCGTTCGCTTTGGAAGTGATTGAGGAATCGCCAAAAGTCATTCGCAAAAAAGTGATGGAAGTACTGGAATTAGTCGGATTAAAGCATAAAGTCCGCGCTTATCCAAACGAACTTTCCGGTGGGGAGCAGCAGCGCGTTTCCATCGCACGCTCGATTGTCAACTCTCCGAAAATTGTCATTGCCGATGAGCCGACCGGGAATTTAGACCCGGAAACATCATGGGGAATTATGGACCTATTTGAGAAAATTAACGACGGCGGCACGACGATCGTCATGGCGACGCACAACCGCGAAATTGTTAATACGATTCGCCGCCGTGTTATCGCCATTGAAAAAGGAAAAATCGTCCGTGACGAGGCGAAAGGGGAATACGGCTATGAGGCTTAGTACCCTGAAGCGACATATGCGGGAGAGCGTGAAAAGTCTTGGCCGCAACGGCTGGATGACGTTTGCTTCCATTAGTGCGGTGACGGTCACATTATTGCTAGTTGGTGCGTTTTTAATCGTCATGTTTAACATGAATCATTTTGCGAAAAACATCGAAAATGATGTCGAAATCCGCGTTCATATTGATGTAACGGCGAATGAAAAAAATAAACAAGCGCTTCGTGCGCAGATTGAGAAGATTCCTCAAGTGAAGGAAATCCATTATTCCTCGAAAGACGAAGAACTGAAAAGACTAATTAAAAGCTTCGGCGAGGAAGGATCTTCGTTCCGTCTGTTTGAGCAGGATAATCCGTTAAGCGACGTATATGTAGTGAAAACGGCAAATCCGGTCGATACGATCAAAGTAGCGAAGGAAATTGAAAAATTGAAATTTGTCCATAAAGTGAATTACGGCCAAGGTCAAGTGGAAAAATTGTTTAGCACGTTGAAGGTAGCGCGCAATATTGGCCTTGTGCTCATCATCGGCTTATTGTTTACCGCGATGTTTCTCATTTCCAATACTATTAAAATCACGATTTTCGCGCGGCGGCGCGAGATTGAGATTATGAGATTAGTAGGAGCGACGAACGGGTTTATCCGCTGGCCATTCTTTTTGGAAGGATTATGGCTTGGAGTCATCGGTGCGATTTTTCCGATCGCTGCCATTTCTGTTGTTTATTATAACATTTACAAATTTTTAGAACCGAAAATTACGGTTCCATTTTTAGAACTTCTTCCGTTTAATCCGTTTATGTGGCAGATTAGTTTGCTTTTATTGCTTGTCGGAGCATGCATCGGCGTTTGGGGAAGCATCATGTCTGTCCGCAAGTTTTTGAAAGTTTAATTGAAAAAAGTCGCAAGATTTAAGGGAGAGGGGAATGGATCGATGAAAAAGAGGAAAGTGATGGCGCTTGTTGCGGCAACGGCGCTAAGTTTCAGTGCTTTTCCTCATTCCACGGGGGCGGTAAGCGACCGCGCTATTCAAGAAAAATGGAATGAGATTAGCAACATTCGTTCGAAGCAATCTGCTGTTCAAGAAAAAATCAATAATGCGGATCAGGAAATTAAAAAACTGCAATCCCAACAAAAATTGCTTTCCGAAGAAATTAAAAAACTGGATTTAGCGGTCGAAGAAACGAGCGGGAAAATCCGCAATTTAACAGCGGATATTGATCAAACCGAACAAGATATCGAGCAATTGCAAAAAGAGATTGCCGAAGTACAAGCGCGTATTGAAAAAAGAAATGAGATTTTAAAAGAGCGCGTCCGCTCTTTGCAGGAAAGCGGCGGAGTGATCAGCTATTTAGAAGTATTGCTTGGATCGCAAAGCTTCAGCGACTTTATTGACCGCATGAGTGCGGTGACGACGATTTTCGAAGCCGACAAGCAAATTATTCGCGAACAGCAGGCGGATAAAGCGTTAAAAGAGAAAAAAGAAAGCGAACTCACGGAAAAACGGAATCGTCTGCAAGAAAATTTAGAGGAACTACAACAGCTGCAACAACAATTAAATAAACAGATGGAAGAGAAAAACCGTTTAATGGCTGATTTGAAGCAAAAAGAAGAAGAACATCATGATCACAAAATGGCGCTCGAAGAAGAACAGGAATTGTTGAAAAAGCAGGAAGCAGCGGTAAAACAGCAGCTCCAGCAGCTGGAGGAGCAAAAGCGTGCGGAAGCAGCACGTACATATTCCGCTTCGCCTTCTCGAGGCAACCATGTTTCCTCTTCTAGAGGTAGCCATGCTTCCTCTTCTAACGTTCCGCCGGTTACAAGCGGTGCGTTTATGAGACCGGCAAACGGTCCGATTACATCCGGATTCGGTTATCGCAGTTTTGATCACGAGTTCCATCCGGGAATCGATATCGGTAAGACTGCTCCTGTCGTTCCTGTGGTGGCCGCAGCAGACGGATATGTGTTCCGTTCCTACTTCTCTAGCAGCTACGGAAATGTTATTTTCATTACGCATGTCATCAACGGCCAAGTATACACAACGGTATATGCGCACCTCGATGCGCGCCTCGTTGGCGAAGGCCAGCGCGTTCAAAAAGGACAAATCATCGGCTATATGGGTAATACGGGTGAGTCGTCAGGCCCTCACCTTCACTTCGAACTACATCGTGGACAATGGAATGCCGCGAAATCGAATGCGGTAAATCCGCTTGATTATATTAATTAATTTTTATGAGTAGTGACAAAAATATCTTTTAAAACGAGTTACAAAAAAGTTTTGAAAAACGGAATAAAAGTACACAACTTGCTTCAATATGATTATCAGCAAGTTGTGTATTTTTTTTTGATTGGGGTGCCAGGCACGTGTCGAGCAATGGGCACATTCAATGCCCTCACTGGCTTCGCCGCATTGCTCGCAAGCGTAATGGCAGATCTTCTAAGGCAGTCGTTTGGTCCTGTGATTACGTTTGGAGTCAGTGGATCACTTGCCGTTTTGGCTGCACTATTCATGGTGATATTTCGCATTTAAAAAGAGGTGGAACCAAGTGAACTTAAAACTTGAGCTTACGCGAGCTTTTTTCTTAAGTCTATTTTCAGCGACTGTTTTCGGCTTGACGGCTTTTCTTGTCAGTGATAGCCAGGTGGCCCGTTTTGACGACTCTATCATATCTTTCATTCAAGGATTTGAATCACCTATATTAACTGCAGTGATGCAATTTTTTAGTTGGATCGGATCGGGACGAATCGTAACCATCATCTCGTTGATTGTACTGTTTATTCTATACAAAGTGTGGAAGTACCGTTCTGAGTTGGTGTTATTCGTTACGGTCGTTGTAGGATCATCCATCCTGAATCAGCTATTAAAAAGTCTGTTTCATCGTGATCGCCCCAGTTTACATCGTCTTGTTGAAGCCAGTGGATTTAGTTTTCCGAGTGGACATTCGATGGAGGCTGTCGCTTTATATGGTATTCTCGCTTTTCTTCTGTGGCGTCATATAGAAAACCGGTTGGGAAGAGGAGTTCTCATTTTCGTCAGTCTCGTCATGATTATGGCTATCGGCGTCAGCCGTATTTATTTAGGTGTTCATTATCCCAGCGACGTTATTGGCGGGTACTTCGCCGGCGGTTTTTGGCTCTTTGCGGCTATCTGGTTTTATCAGAGGTACAAGGAAAGAAAGTTTGATTAGGGTGCCAGGCACGTGTCGAATCATTTTTGTATCTATACAACTATTACACCAAGCGGCGAAACACCGCTCGGTTTTTTTGTTGACAATATACACAACTCTATTTTATAATTATCTAGAATTCAAGAATTATTAAATAAAGATAAATAGGAAAGGGGTATGTGTCATGATGGCTAGTGTCGGATTATTAATAATCCGTTTAGTATTTGGCTTGACGTTTGCCGGACACGGGGCGCAAAAGCTGTTTGGCTGGTTTGGAGGACATGGGCTTGAGGGAACGGCAGGCTGGATGGAATCGATCGGATTAAAACCAGGCAAGATGATGGCGTTTGCGGCAGGGGCAAGCGAACTAGCCGGCGGTATTTTGTTTGCCCTTGGTTTATGGACTCCGTTTGCCGCTTTATTAATGGTCGTGCCGATGATCTTCGCCATTGTGAAAGTGCATGGGCCAAATGGATATTGGATAACCCAAAATGGCTATGAG
Source organism: Parageobacillus genomosp. 1 (assembly GCF_000632515.1). Lineage (GTDB taxonomy): Bacteria > Bacillota > Bacilli > Bacillales > Anoxybacillaceae > Saccharococcus. The sequence continues at coordinate 3,166,524 of NZ_CM002692.1, read as the reverse complement.
TATAATCTTGCCATTATGGCGGTGGCTATTGGCGTTGCATGTATTGGTCCAGGGCAATATGCGCTCGATGCCATCCTTTTTTAGTAAACGATCCATGAAAGGAGAGTTGGGGGAATGATCAAGGTTTACCCTGCCGAATCCCGCTATCATGCCGATTACGGGTGGCTCAAAACGTATCATAGTTTTTCTTTCGGTGAATATTACGATCCAAACAATATTCAGTTTGGACCATTGCGTGTCTTAAATGATGACTTTGTTGCGCCGCTGCGCGGATTTGGTGCGCACCCACATCAAGAAATGGAGATTGTTTCGATTGTACTGAAAGGATATTTAAAACATGAAGACAGCGTAGGACATACCGCGACGACCACGTTTGGCGGCGTGCAGCGGATGTCGGCAGGTACGGGCATTATTCATTCGGAAGTGAATCCGTCGGCAACAGAAGAGGTAAATTTTTTGCAGCTTTGGTTTTTGCCGGAGGTAAACGGGTTAACACCTTCGTATGAGCGGACGACATTTGATGTGGCGAAAATGAAAAACGCGCTGCTTCCGATTGTGACGAAAAATCCTTCTTCTTCGGAAATGGCCCATATCCATCAAGATTTAACGATTTACCTTTCCGATTTAGAAGCAGGGCGCGAGCTTACATTTACGCAGCAAGAGAGAAGAAGAATCTTTTTCTTTGTTATTGAAGGAGATGTTACATTAAGCGGACAAGCGACATTGCATAAGCGCGATTCCGCGCGGATTACGGAAACGCCGATGCTTCGTATTGCATCGGAACATGGTGCGCGATTTATGTTAATTGATTTACTGTAACGAACACGGCACAACTTGCGAAACGCGAGTTGTGCGTTTTTTTTTCAAACTTATTTTGGTTGAGAAAACAACTGGGAATGTGTAAACTAGTAATGCAGAGAAACGGAATTTAATCATACTGTGTACAAGCTCGTCATATAATGAAAATAAAAGGCATCGCACGGCCTACGGTGTGGTGCCTTTCCTGTATGGCATAGGGTGAGGAGGAGACAATGTGAATAAAAAAACAACCGCAGCACTTATGGCATTATCGATGTTAGTTGGTGCCGGAGGAACATATGCTGGCATGCAGCTTGCAGCACCTGACAGCAATCGTGATATAACGCTTATTGCGCCAGATAAAACCATCACGAACAATGAAGAGAAAGAACTGAAGAAAGTCAAACAAGCTTATGAGTTGATTAAAAATCGCTACGTAGAAGAAGTCGATGATGATAAACTTATTCAAGGCGCGATTCAGGGAATGATAAGCACGCTAAACGATCCGTATTCTGTCTATATGGACGAAGAAGCAAGCCAACAATTTACGGAATCGCTTGACTCTTCGTTTGAAGGAATCGGTGCCGAAGTGAGCATGATTGATGGAAAAGTGACGATTGTTGCACCGATTAAAAACTCGCCGGCAGAAAAAGCGGGATTAAAACCAAATGATCAAATTTTGCGGGTGAATGGTGAAAGCCTAGAAGGGCTTGATTTATATGAAGCCGTGTTGAAAATTCGCGGAAAAAAAGGGACGACGGTACAATTGGATATTCTTCGTCCCGGCGTAAAAGAAGTGATTAAAGTAAAAGTAGTCCGCGACGAAATCCCGATTGAAACGGTTTATGATTCTGTAAAAACGTATAACGGGAAAAAAGTCGGCTATTTAGAAGTAACGTCGTTTTCCGAAAATACAGCACAGGATTTTAAAAAGAAATTAGCGAAATTAGAAAATGACCATATCGACGGGTTAATCATTGATGTGCGCGGCAATCCAGGCGGCTATTTGCAAAGCGTGGAGGAAATTTTAAAACACTTCATTCCAAAAGATAAACCATATGTACAAATCGAGGAACGCAATGGCGATAAACAACGCTTTTATTCCGATTTAACGGGGAAAAAACCGTATCCGATCGTCGTGTTAATTGACAAAGGCAGCGCATCCGCTTCGGAAATTTTAGCCGGTGCTATGAAAGAAGCGGGAGGATACAAGCTCGTCGGTGAAACAACGTTCGGAAAAGGAACGGTGCAGCAAGCGATTCCGATGGAGGATGGCAGCAACATTAAATTAACGCTTTATAAATGGCTGACGCCGAATGGACATTGGATTCATAAAAAAGGAATTAAGCCGGACGTTGAAGTAAAGCAGCCGGATTATTTCCATGTCAGCCCGCTTCATATCGAAAAAGCGCTGGCGTTTGATATGAATAGCGAGCAAGTCAAAAACGCCCAGCGAATGTTGAAAGGGCTTGGCTTTGACCCTGGCCGTACCGATGGCTACTTCAGCAAAGAAACAGAGTCGGCAGTAAAAGCATTCCAAAAGGCAAATAAACTCCCACAAACCGGAAAAATCGATAAAAACACCGCCGAAGTATTGCAAGCAAAAGTGATGAACGCCATTCGCGACGAAAACAATGATGTACAACTAAAAACAGCGATGAAAGTGTTGTTTCAATGAAACGAAACGGGCAACCACCTTGGGCGTTGCCCGTTTTTTCAATGCTGCACCTTTTCTTTTTTGGAAAGTGGCGAGAACGATGGGGAATGCAACGCTTTTTCAATCGTAAACCGCGGCCGTCTTTTTACTTCTTGATAAATTTTTCCGATATATTCTCCAATGAGTCCAATTCCCATTAGTAACAAGCCGCCGATGAACCAAACGGAAATCATGATGGATGTCCAGCCTGATTGGGCATGGCCAAGCAATTTGACAGCCAGCGCGTATATGCCGGCAGCACTGCTGAGAAGAAAAGCAAGAAATCCAACGAACGTAATCCATCGAATCGGTGCGATACTAAAAGAGGTAATGCCATCAAACGCAAACGCCAGCATTCTCTTTAATGGATATTTCGATTCTCCCGCAAAACGTTTTTTACGGTCATAAAATACTTGTGTCGACCGAAACCCAAGCATCGGCACCATTCCGCGCAGAAAGATGTTGACTTCTGTGTAGCGGCTCAATTCCTCAAGCGCCCGCTTGCTCATTAATCGGAAATCGGCGTGATTGTACACTAATTGGACGCCTAATTTTTGCATGAATCGATAAAACCATTGTGCGGTTGCTTTTTTAAACCATGTATCGGTATCGCGGCTGCGCCGCACTCCGTAAACGATGTCATATCCTTCCCAATATTTCACGACAAATTCACGGATGACGGAAATATCGTCTTGTAAATCGGCGTCAATAGAAATGACGCAGTCGGAGTCATTTTTTGCTGTTTCCAAGCCGGCAAGCAATGCTTTTTGGTGCCCGAAATTGCGCGAAAGTTTAATGCCGGTAACGAATGGATTACGTTGGCTTTCTTCTTCGATCAGCATCCATGTACGGTCACGGCTGCCATCATCGACAAACAATATTTTACTTCCGATGGCAATTAAATGTTCCTCTAATAGATTTTCTAGTACATGTGTTAACTGTTTTATCGTTTCCGGCAAGACATCTTCCTCGTTGTAACAAGGAACGACGATCGTCAAAATCGGTTTTTGCATCGTTCATTCCTCCTTCTTTATTCCACTTCATATAAATAAATTTTCCAAGCGGCTTGCGAATCTTCGAATGTTCTCAATAAGCGAAGATGAATTTCCCTCGCATTCATGATTGGGACGGAAGAAAAGATGTACCGCCCTCCCATTTGTTTAAACACAGTTGTATTGATATCGAAATGATGAATTTTTTTATGAGACGTTTTGCGGAACATATAATGTTTCCCAAGTTCGGCAGAGAATAGATAGACACGGTTTCCCCAATGGTCGAAGTAATCTTTTAGGACAGGACTTTTCTCTAGCTCCTTGGCGATGATTTTACGAAATTGATGTTTGTAAGATAACGGATAAAAATTGTTATACGTATCGAGCGTGTAAAACCCGTTATATTGCGCGATGGCCGGATGGAGTCCGACGCTTGCGACCCGATAAGAATGCTGTGGTTTGCCGATATAGTTTTTGATTTCCTTAAACAAATGCTCGGCGTAAAATTCTTTAAACGAAGGCGTTCCAATGCGGCGATAGCGAATCTCTTCATTAAAGCCGCCAAGAATCAATAGCTGCAGCGCAAGAGCGACGGCGACAATTCGACGCCACCCGATTCTCTGTTTCCAAAGAATTTGCAGCGCTAACGCAAAATCTAAATAGATCACCATTGGCCGCAAAAAGTGAAATCGGGCGAAATTAAACGTATTTAATAGAGAAAAGCGCTCTTTTAGCGGCTGCCATCCTTTGTAAAACCAAAACGCATACCATGTCGACAACACAAAATTGAGCACGAATAGGAAAAGAAATCGTTTTTCCAGCGTTTCGTTTCGTTTAGCCAAAGCAAAAAAGAAAGCGATCCATAAGATAGGCAGAATGACAAATGTATGAACGGTCATCACATGCGTATGGCCAAACAAGTAGTTTTTGAACGTAAGCCGCACGCAATGAAAGAAACTAAGTCTCGAGGAAAGAAATTCGTTTCGGCTCGTTGGTTCTTCGCCAAATAAAAGCGAATAAACGAGCCGATATTCAATCGCTAGAAACACGCTTGTCATCAATGCGATGGCGCCGAAAAGCGGCCAGTTCCATTTTTTGCGGACGATGACGTCACGCAGCCACAGCAGTGCCATGGCGGTAAGGAAAAAGAAAAAGCCAAGAACAAAACTCGCGTAAAACGGCAGGAGCACAAGAACGAGCCATTCTTTCCATGTCGCTTCGCCTTTTCGGATCGTTAAAAATGACCATAGCGCCAGCGGCATGCCAAGTGTGCTTAACATTCCGGACGGCCAAAACGGAGTGAGCGCGAATGCCAATGATGCGCCGACGCGAATGAGATAAGACTCTTTCGCGGGCAGGAAATGCCTCTTTAACAATAAATACATGCCAATGAAAGCAAAAACGCGGGTAATCGTCTGGCTAAGCGCATAAGCTACCATCGAAGGAAACAGCGCATGGAGCCAAACGATGCCACTGAATTCGGTGCCGAACGCATTGCGCGGAAGGCCATTAATCACTTGCGGAATGGTTGAGTTAATCGGACCGAACAGCTCACCGCTTCGCGTCAGCACTTTATACCAGGCGATGTTCGAATCCATGTTGTCATGAACTCGAATATGCGCATTTTCCCCTAACACATAAAGCGGAGAAAGGTAAATGGCTAAAAGAAGTACGGCAATTCCTATGGCAACTCGTTCGTTCCGCTCCATGTTCCTTCGCTCCTTTTTGATGTAACTTCAGTAAAGTATCATTCATTATAAATAAGGATCATTAAAAAATAATAAAAAATAGGTAAAGAAGATGTGAAGGAAGTTTTTTGAAAAAAGGCTCTGTTAAAGAATAATGTTGATATTTGATGCCTTTCCAAAATCTTGATACAATGCTTATAAGAACAAACATTCGAGGCGGTTGTAAAGGTGAGCAAAGCGTTCAGCAATCTACTAAGGCACATTGATAAATTACCACATACAAAAAAAGAACAAGTTTATCAATAGGTAAAACACTATGTTGAACCTTCTTCCTCTGTTGGTGGTCGTCTAATTAATGAAATGAGTAGGATATGAAAGGGTGTGTTCTAAATTGAAGATTGTTATTCAAGCATTGGTTGTTTCCTTTATAATTCATTTAATCTATATAGTTGGAATGATGTTAGTCGGTTATATAAAAACAAGTAACTACAAACCTGATATTGCAAATGGATGGGAAAAAGTAGAAACACTTCAAAATGAAGTTGCTTTCGGGACAGTAGGTTCTCCTCTTTTTTTCTTATTCACCTTCGTTGGAGTAGCACTGATTTGCGGATTAATAATCTTTTTATATAGTAAAATTGCCTGATGGTAATAAACGGCATATTTAACATATTTACCGAGAAGTCTCCCGCCTCTTAACGGAGTGTAGGTGGGAGAGGTTCATTTAACAGGATAGGGAAACCGTACATACTGCTTGGAGTTCCCTATACTTTTCAACATTAACGTGAACAGAGCCTAAAAAATCTCCTTCTCTCTTTTTAAGAGAGAAGGAGATTTTTTAGGCAAATAGGCTCATAATGCGACTGAGACCGCGGCGCTTCTTTTTTTGCTTTGCATTTTCCGTTGTACTCGCTTGTGCTTTATTAGCGCTTTCCTCTAAGCGGGCAATGCGTTGTTCAAGCGAGCGAAGATGGGAGACTAGTTCTTCAATTTCTTGGCGATGATGCAAAAGCTGAACGGAAACGACATCATCGGCTTTTTGGTCGAGTTTGTGCTCGATCTGTTGGAGGCGGGAGGCAAACTGGTCAAGCTGCGGTTCGACATATGCTTGAAACAACGCGTCGGCGGAGAACTCATTATTTTGTGGCTTTTCGTTTTGTTCGCGGCGAGCATACGGTTCTAGTGTGGCACTTTGTTCAAATTTAATCTGTTCGAGCAAGGCGATGGCCTCAGCATCGAAGACGTAATGGCCTGATTCATTTTTGCGGTATGGAACGTTGTATTTGCGGACCCAGCGCTGAATCGTTTTTGGCGATACGCCAAGACGTGCGGCGACGCTGCTTGTTTTTAATTCCATTTTCACGATTCCTCCTTTTTCATCTTGTTTTATATTTTTTCCATCGCAAAACAAATTCCTTTCTCCTTGACAAAACTAGTGTCGATTCGGCAAAGAAAGTGGTTATGCGGAAGAATCCGTCAGTGGTCGGCAAAAGATATGAAAAAAATATGCATGCCAGCATAGGATTTATCTAGGCGATTTGGTAGAATAGTAGATAAAAGAATCGCGAACATAGCGAGGTGATGGCGGTATGTCAGTATGGGCATGGGAGGCGCTCCGCGGCATTGGGCGTCTATTGATGCAGCCGTTGTTTTACTACGGGATCGCGCTGGCGCTTGTTGTCGGATGGCGTCGAGTAAAGCGGGAAAGAAGCCATTTTCATATTCGCGTCTATGACATGTTTCAAGAAAGCAAATTTTTTTGGCGAAACGGCCTTGTCGCCGGAGCGGTGTTGTCGCTGGTAACAGTGATGGCCGGCATGGCGGTTCCGCGCGACACGATTTTGCTCATTGCGCTTGTGACGATCATCATTGGCTTGACGATGCAAATGCGGCTGCTTTCCCCAGCGTATACGATCGGGATTTCCTTCTTCATCATCAGCCTGTTTAGCCATCATTCCACTTTACAGCGGTTTTTTCCGGAGCTAGGCCGGACAAATATGGCGGCGCTTGTGATTTTGCTTGCGTTATTGCTGCTGGTAGAGGCATGGCTTATTTTACGCGACGGCGCGGCGGAAACTTCGCCGCAGCTGGCGAAAAGCAAGCGCGGGTTGACGGTTGGCGAACATTGGTCCCAGCGGCTTTGGTTTGTTCCGGTGCTGCTGCCGGTGACGGGAGAGCTTCCGTCTCCGCTTTCCTGGTGGCCGTTGTTTCCGGCAGGAGATGATGCTTATTCATTGATGCTTGTTCCGTTTTTGCTCGGATTTTCCCAACGCATGCAAGGGATGTTGCCGCATATGTCGGTGCGCCTAACCGGGCAGAGAGTGCTGCTTTTGGCCGTCGTTGTTAGTGCATTGGCCATCGTTAGCTACTGGTATGTGCCGCTGGCGGTTATAGCCGTTGCGCTCGCCTTCTTTGGCAGGGAATGGCTGGCGTTTTTCCAGCACTACCAAGACCGCGCGCAGTCTCCTTATTTTGCGAAACGGGAACAAGGGCTTGTCATTTTAGGTATTCTTCCGCACTCGAAGGCCGAAAAAATGGCGCTGCAAATCGGTGACGTGATTGTGAAAGTAAACGGAATACCGGTAAAAACAGAAACCGAGTTTTACGAAGCGTTGCAACGAAACCGAGCATTTTGTAAATTAGAAGTAGTCGATGAAGAGGGAGAAGTTCGCTTCGTCCAAGGAGCGCTATATGAGGATGAACATCATGAGCTTGGCTTGCTATTTGTGAAAGAACGAGAAAATTGGGCATCGGAAGCCGTCTAAATAAGGGGTTTTTCATATGTGGTTTATTGTGGCGTTAATCGTACCATGTTTGCTCGTCCTATTATTCACCCGTGTGACGTACAACCATTATGTTGGAACATTATTGACCGTCGCATTGCTCGTTGCCTCCTATTTTAAAGGATATACGGATGAGCTGCATGAAATTTTAGCCGATATTGTTTCGACGACAGTTGGCTTTTTATACGCAGAGAAAATGGTTAAGCGGTTAAAGAAATAAGAGAGGAGATGGCGAATGGCGTAAGTGCTGTTCGCCATTTTCTGTTGGAAACGGTTTGTTTTTTTGGAACGAATATAAGTTCGCATTTTTTATGCATCTTTTTTAGCAATGTGTTACAATAAAAATTAAGATGAAAGAAACAGGAGGTCAAGTCGGTGGAAGACCGTTTTGAGTTAGTGTCGGCGTATAAGCCGCAAGGAGATCAGCCGCAGGCGATTGCCAAATTAGTTGAGGGAATTCGCAACGGCGTCAAACATCAAACACTATTAGGTGCAACGGGGACAGGAAAGACGTTTACGATTTCGAACGTGATTAAAGAGGTAAACAAGCCGACGCTTGTGATTGCCCATAATAAAACACTGGCAGGGCAGCTGTACAGCGAGCTAAAGGAGTTTTTCCCAAACAACGCTGTGGAATATTTTGTCAGCTATTATGACTATTATCAGCCGGAAGCGTATGTGCCGCAGACGGATACGTATATTGAAAAGGATGCCAAAATTAATGATGAAATTGATAAATTGCGGCACTCGGCCACATCGGCGCTGTTTGAGCGGCGCGACGTCATTATTGTTGCCAGCGTGTCGTGCATTTACGGCTTAGGGTCGCCGGAAGAATACCGCGAGCTCGTCGTATCGCTGCGCGTCGGCATGGAAATCGAGCGAAACGCTTTGCTGCGTCGCTTAGTTGACATCCAATATGAGCGAAACGACATTGACTTTCAGCGCGGAACGTTCCGCGTCCGCGGCGATGTCGTCGAGATTTTCCCAGCTTCACGGGACGAGCATTGCATCCGTGTCGAGTTTTTTGGCGATGAAATTGACCGCATTCGCGAGGTGGATGCCCTAACAGGCGAAGTGCTCGCCGAGAGAGAGCATGTCGCGATTTTTCCTGCATCCCACTTCGTCACGCGGGAAGAAAAAATGCGCATTGCCATTGAAAATATTGAAAAAGAGTTAGAAGAGCGGCTGCGCGAATTAAGAGAACAGGGGAAACTGCTGGAAGCGCAGCGGCTCGAGCAGCGGACGCGCTATGATTTAGAAATGATGCGGGAAATGGGCTTTTGTTCAGGAATTGAAAACTACTCCCGCCATTTGGCGCTCCGTCCGCCAGGTTCGACGCCGTATACGTTGCTCGATTACTTTCCTGACGATTTTTTGATTATCATTGACGAGTCGCATGTGACCTTGCCGCAAATCCGCGGCATGTATAACGGGGACCGGGCGCGCAAGCAAGTGCTTGTCGACCACGGCTTCCGTCTGCCGTCTGCGCTCGATAACCGCCCGTTAACGTTTGAGGAGTTTGAACAAAAAATCAATCAAATTATTTATGTTTCCGCCACTCCTGGTCCGTATGAGCTCGAACATTGCTCGGAAGTTGTCGAGCAAATTATTCGTCCGACCGGGCTGTTGGATCCGACGATTGACGTCCGCCCGATTGAAGGGCAAATCGACGATTTAATTGGGGAAATTCAGGAGCGTATCAAGCGCAATGAACGCACGCTCGTGACGACGCTGACGAAAAAAATGGCTGAAGATTTAACGGATTACTTGAAAGAAATCGGTATTAAAGTGGCGTATTTGCATTCGGAAATTAAAACGCTCGAGCGCATTGAAATCATTCGCGATTTGCGGCTCGGCAAATATGATGTACTCGTTGGGATTAACTTGTTGCGTGAAGGGTTGGATATTCCGGAAGTATCGCTTGTCGCCATTTTGGATGCGGATAAAGAAGGCTTTTTGCGTTCCGAACGTTCGCTGATCCAAACGATTGGCCGCGCGGCAAGAAACGCGAATGGCCATGTCATTATGTACGCCGATACGATTACGAAATCGATGGAAATTGCGATTAATGAAACAAAACGGCGCCGTGCGATTCAAGAGGCGTATAACCGTGAGCACGGCATCGTGCCGCAGACGGTAAAGAAAGAAATTCGCGATGTCATCCGCGCGACGTACGCTGCGGAAGAAAAAGAAACATACGACTCAAAACCGTCTTACAGCAAGATGACAAAGAAAGAACGGGAAAAGCTGATTGCCGATTTGGAAAAAGAAATGAAAGAGGCAGCCAAAGTGTTGGATTTCGAACGGGCTGCCCAATTGCGCGACATTATTTTCGAGTTAAAAGCGGAAGGATGATTATCAGTCTATGGCAACCGATAAAATCATCGTCAAAGGAGCAAGAGCACATAATTTAAAAAATATTGATGTCGAAATTCCCCGTGATAAGCTCGTTGTGTTAACGGGGCTTTCCGGTTCGGGGAAATCGTCGCTTGCCTTCGATACGATTTACGCGGAAGGCCAGCGGCGCTACGTCGAATCGCTGTCGGCGTATGCCCGGCAGTTTTTAGGGCAAATGGACAAGCCGGATGTCGATGCGATTGAAGGGCTGTCGCCGGCGATTTCGATCGACCAGAAGACGACAAGCCGCAATCCGCGTTCGACCGTCGGGACGGTGACGGAAATTTACGATTATTTGCGGCTGTTGTTTGCCCGCATCGGCCGCCCGGTTTGTCCGGAACACGGCATTGAAATTACGTCGCAGACGATCGAGCAGATGGTCGACCGCCTTCTTGCCTATCCGGAGCGGACAAAAATGCAAATTCTCGCTCCGATCGTGTCCGGACGGAAAGGGACGCACGCCAAAACGCTGGAAGATATCCGCAAACAAGGATATGTACGCGTGCGCATCGACGGAGAAATGCGGGAGCTGACAGAAGACATTGAACTGGAAAAAAACAAAAAACATACGATTGAAGTGGTAGTGGACCGCATCGTGATGAAAGAAGGCATCGCTTCGCGGCTGGCCGATTCGTTGGAGACGGCGCTAAAGCTGGCCGATGGAAAGGTGCTGATTGATGTCATTGGGCAGGAGGAACTGCTGTTTAGTGAAAAACACGCCTGCCCGTACTGCGGTTTTTCGATTGGCGAGCTTGAGCCGCGCCTGTTTTCGTTTAACAGTCCGTACGGGGCCTGCCCGGACTGCGACGGGCTTGGCGCGAAGCTTGAGGTGGATCCGGATTTAGTCATCCCAAATGCCGAATTGACGCTGCGTGAACATGCGATTGCGCCTTGGGAGCCGCAAAGCTCGCAATATTATCCGCAGCTGTTGGAGGCAGTGTGCAATCATTACGGCATTGACATGGATGTGCCGGTAAAAGATTTGCCGAAAGAGCAGCTTGACAAAATTTTATACGGAAGCAGTGGCGAGAAAATTTACTTCCGCTACCAGAACGATTTCGGGCAAATCCGCGAGCAATATATCGTTTTTGAAGGCGTTATTCCAAATGTCGAGCGCCGTTACCGCGAAACAAGCTCTGATTACATCCGCGAGCAAATGGAAAAATATATGGCACAACAGCCATGTCCGACTTGTAAAGGAAACCGCTTGAAAAAAGAAAGCCTTGCCGTGCTCGTTGGCGGCAAACATATCGGCGAAGTGACGGCGTTGTCGGTCACGGAGGCGCTCGAGTTCTTCGCTAATTTGACGCTGAGTGAAAAAGAACAGAAAATCGCCCATCTCATTTTGCGCGAAATTACCGAGCGGCTTGGCTTTTTAAAAAACGTCGGCCTCGATTACTTGACGTTGAATCGTTCCGCCGGGACGCTTTCCGGCGGGGAGGCGCAGCGCATTCGCCTGGCGACGCAGATCGGCTCGCGGCTGACAGGGGTGCTATATGTTTTGGACGAGCCGTCGATCGGACTGCATCAGCGCGACAACGACCGCCTGATCGCGACGCTTAAAAGCATGCGCGATCTCGGCAATACGCTGATTGTCGTCGAGCATGACGAAGACACGATGCTTGCCGCCGATTATTTAATCGATATCGGACCGGGTGCGGGCATTCACGGCGGGGAAGTTGTCGCCGCCGGGACACCGCAAGAGGTGATGAACAATCCAAATTCGCTGACCGGACAATATTTGTCAGGGAAAAAGTTTATTCCGGTTCCGGCTGAACGGCGCAAGCCGGATGGACGATGGCTAGAGATTGTCGGCGCAAAAGAAAATAATTTAAAAAACGTGTCGGTGAAAATTCCGCTCGGCACGTTTGTCGCGGTCACCGGCGTGTCCGGTTCGGGAAAAAGCACGCTTGTCAACGAAGTTTTGTATAAGGCGCTGGCGCAAAAACTGCAGCGTGCCAAAGCAAAACCAGGCCAACATAAAACGATTAAAGGACTGGAGCATTTAGAAAAAGTGATTGACATCGACCAATCACCGATCGGACGGACGCCGCGTTCGAACCCGGCGACCTATACCGGCGTGTTTGACGATATCCGCGAAGTGTTTGCCGCCACGAACGAAGCAAAAGTGCGCGGCTACAAAAAAGGCCGCTTCAGCTTCAACGTCAAAGGCGGGCGATGTGAAGCGTGCCATGGCGACGGGATTATTAAAATTGAAATGCACTTTTTACCGGATGTGTACGTTCCGTGTGAAGTATGCCATGGTAAGCGGTACAACCGCGAAACGCTTGAAGTGACGTACAAAGGGAAAAATATTGCCGAAGTGCTGGAAATGACGGTGGAAGATGCGCTCGAGTTTTTCACCAATATCCCGAAAATTAAACGGAAATTGCAGACGCTCTATGATGTCGGGCTTGGCTATATGAAGCTTGGACAGCCGGCGACGACATTATCCGGCGGGGAAGCGCAGCGCGTCAAATTGGCGGCGGAGCTGCATCGCCGCTCGAACGGGCGAACGCTGTATATTTTGGACGAACCGACGACCGGCCTTCACGTCGACGACATTGCCCGTTTATTGAAAGTATTGCAGCGTTTAGTCGATAACGGAGATACCGTGCTTGTCATTGAGCACAACCTCGATGTCATTAAAACAGCGGACTACATTATCGACCTTGGCCCGGAAGGCGGCGAGCATGGCGGACAAATTGTAGCAATGGGAACGCCGGAAAAGGTGGCAGAAGCAGAAAACTCCTACACCGGCCGCTATTTAAAACCGATATTGGAACGCGACCGCGAGCGCATGCGGACGCTGTATGAAACGGCAAGGGCATAAGCCTTTGCCGTTTTTTAGTGGCCGTTTGTCTGGCGAAACTTTTCTGCATTGCCGCCGTATATAAATCATATAGAACAAAAGGAGGAATTTTTGGTGAATGCCAATAAAGTGCTTGCATCCTTATGCTACTTCAGCATTTTCTTTGCCGGGTTCATTTTTCCGATTATCGTTTACTTTGTTACTGATCATCCGGAAGTAAAACACCATGCAAAAAAAGCACTAATTTCCCATTTGATTCCAGTCACGACCATTTTATTGTTTATCATCGGCGCTATTTTTGTTGGATGGACAGGGGGAGGCGGTGACGTGTCATTTTGGGTCGGCAGCGGCCTAGTATGGATTGGTGGTTTTATTGTAGCAGGGATCGTCAACTTGGTTGTGGTCATTTGGAATATTATTAGGGGCATTCAAGTCCTAAAATAAGTAAGGAAAGGGGAGCGTCCCGTGGAGGAGAAAAAGCGCATACTCAACATGGTCAAAGAAGGAAAGCTGACGGTGGAAGAAGCGTTGCTGCTGCTGGAGCAGTTAGATCAAAAAAAGAACGATAACGGTTTTTCATCATCGTCCTATACGTCCGGACCGCATGCGGATGCCAAACAGCATTCCTTCAAAATGATGTCTTTAAAAGAAAAGCTGTTTGACGTTTTCGATATGGCCGTCAAAAAGGTAAAAGAATTTGATTTCCAACTTGCCAACGCGTTTGAAGTAAAACATCTTTTTCAACAAAGCGCTGCCGCCCTGCAGGAAATTGACGTGTACATTGCTAACGGACATATCAAGATGGTGCCATGGGACCAAACGGACGTCTGCGTTGAATGCGAAGCGAAAGTGTACCGTTCGGAATCGGCGGATGCAGCGCACCGCGCCTTTACCGAAGAGGCGGTATTTTTTGTACAGGATGGTTGTTTGCGCTTTTCCGTGTCGAAACCGTTTATGAAAACCGATGCCGTTATTTATATTCCAAAAACATCGCTTCAATATGCAAAATTTCGCTTGCTTAATGGCAATATAAATATAGAAGACGTCCACATGGATAAGCTGTACATTAAAAACGTGAATGGTAATATGGCGCTGCACCGCCTTGTCGGCAAAGAGGCGGAGCTGGAAACAGCCAATGGGTCAATCGTGCTTGAACGCAGCACGTTTGAAGAAGTCGAAGCGGAAACGATTCATGGTGAAATTAAGCTCGATGGCCATTATCGGTATGCGCGGCTGCGCACGTTTAGCAGCGGAATTACGTACGCGACGGAAAGAGAAGATGGAGTCGTGACCGGAAAAACGGTAACGGGAAACATTACGTTGCTGCTGCCGCGTGATATATGCTTGGAAGGAGAAATGAGAACAAATCTTGGTGGATTAGTGTGCCGTCATCCGAACGCATTGATAGTGGAAGAAAAGCAAGAAACCGCACAAAAAACCATTCGTTTTCAATGTAAAAACGAGGCAAAACCGCCGTTTCATATTTATGCGGATTCCAAAGCCGGATCCGTTTCCCTACATGTGGCTGAAGACGGCGACAAGTAGCCGAAAGTGATCATAAAAAGATGGTGATAAGATGCTCAACTGGTTAATTGGCGTATTTGTGAATACGGTATTATTGGTGGCGATTGATGGATATTTTGATTCCATTCGATTTAGCAGCATCGGCTCCGCTTTCATCGCCAGCATGATTTTAGCGATATTAAATGCGGTAGTGCGTCCGATTTTAATTTTACTTACGCTGCCGGTGACGATTTTGACGCTCGGATTGTTTTTGTTCGTGATTAATGCGATCACCTTGATGATGACGGCCGCGTTGATGGGTAATGCGTTTGAAATCAACGGATTTGGCACCGCGCTGTTGGCTTCGATCGTTCTTTCCTTTTTCCATTTGCTTATTCAA
The DNA here is from genome assembly GCF_000632515.1 of Parageobacillus genomosp. 1. Classification (GTDB taxonomy): domain Bacteria; phylum Bacillota; class Bacilli; order Bacillales; family Anoxybacillaceae; genus Saccharococcus. The sequence continues at coordinate 3,151,455 of NZ_CM002692.1, read as the reverse complement.
AAAGCGATTATTGAACCGCTGCGGGAAAAATAAGCGGTTAGAGGCGGAACAAAAAGAGCTTTCCGCCTCTTTTTGTTTGCGGCCATGTTTTCCGTTCAATGAATGCAAGAAAAGTGCTAAAATGGAAAAAGACAAAGAAAGGGGAGAAATGCCGACATGCCAAAAGTGCGTACGAAAGACATTATTGAAAAGTTTCAGTTAGAGTTAGTCAGCGGTGCGGAAGGCATTTACCGCCCGATTACAACGAGCGACTTGTCTCGCCCAGGCATTGAAATGGCCGGCTATTTTGCCTATTATCCGGCCGAGCGCATTCAGTTATTGGGCAAAACAGAGCTGTCATTTTATGAAACGTTAAGTCCGGAAGAGAAAAGAATGAGAATGGAGCAGCTTTGTACGGATATTACGCCGGGAATTATCATATCGCGCGGACTGGAAGTTCCGCCGGAGCTGATTGAAGCTTCCGAGCGGCAATCGGTGCCGGTGATGCGCTCGACGATGAAGACAACCCGTCTTGCGAGCCGGTTGACGAACTATTTGGAGAGCAAGCTCGCTCCGACAACGGCGGTGCACGGCGTGTTGGTGGATGTGTACGGGGTCGGCGTATTAATTACGGGAAAAAGCGGGGTCGGCAAAAGTGAAACGGCTCTCGAGCTAGTCAAGCGCGGCCATCGCCTTGTCGCGGACGACTGTGTCGAAATCCGCCAGGAAGATGAAGGACTGCTCGTTGGCAGTGCGCCGGAGTTGATTGAGCATTTGCTTGAGATTCGCGGGTTAGGCATTATTAATATGATGACGTTATTTGGCGCCGGTGCGGTACGGACGCATAAACGCATTTCGTTAGTGATTGATTTGGAACTTTGGGATCCGAATAAACAATATGACCGTCTTGGCCTTGAGGAAGAAAAAGTGAAAATTTTGGATACAGAATTAACGAAATTAACGATACCAGTTCGGCCAGGACGAAATCTAGCTGTGATTGTCGAAGTGGCCGCGATGAATTTCCGTTTGAAGCGGATGGGAGTCAACGCTGCAGAGGAGTTTTCTGCTCGTTTGACCGATGCGATTGAAGATGGGGAGCACGATTACGAATAATAGTTAGGAGGAGAATCGATGAATTCGACGATTCAGCCGCTAGACCGTGTCTTTTTGCATCTTGGTCCGATCACCATTTACTGGTACGGGGTGATTATCGGAACGGGAGTATTAATCGGGCTATGGCTAGCGACAAGAGAAGGGGTACGGCGTGGACTGCCAAAAGAAACGTTCGTCGACCTTGTCTTGTTCGCCGTGCCCATCGCGATTTTGTGCGCGCGCACCTATTACGTGATTTTTGAGTGGAATTATTACTCAAAACATTTATCAGAAATCCCGAAAATTTGGGAGGGCGGTCTCGCGATTCACGGCGGATTGATCGGCGCGGTCGCGACAGGGACCGTTTTTGCGAAAGTGAGAGGGCTTTCGTTTTGGAAGCTGGCGGACATTGCGGCGCCAAGCATTATTTTAGGGCAGGCGATCGGGCGCTGGGGCAATTTTATGAATCAAGAGGCGCATGGCGGTCCGGTCACGCGGGAGTTTCTCGAAAGCTTGCACTTGCCAGATTTTATTATTAACCAAATGTATATTAACGGCCAATATTACCATCCGACGTTTTTATATGAATCGCTTTGGGATTTTGCCGGCTTTTTGCTGCTATTGTGGCTGCGGCGCGTCAATTTGCGGCGCGGAGAACTATTTCTCAGCTATTTAATTTGGTATTCGATCGGCCGGTTTTACATTGAGGGAATGCGCACCGATAGTCTAATGCTGACAAGTCACCTTCGCATCGCGCAAATCGTTTCCGTTGCGCTCATTATCCTTGCCGTATGTTTATGGATATTTCGCAGAGTAAAAGGATTAGCCAAGGAGCGTTATCGAGATTAACAAAGGGGAGAAAGAGATGGTTGGCATATTGCGGCGCGGGCTTTTCGTCGGTTTGCAAACGACGTGGACGCTTGGAAAAGTGATTTTTCCGATTACGTTAATCGTATCGATTTTGCAGCATACACCGGTATTGCAATGGATTATTCAGCTTGTCACTCCGTTCATGAAATGGATTGGCTTGCCGGGGGACGCGGCGATACCGCTTGTGCTTGGTAACTTATTAAACTTGTACGCCGGAATTGGCGCGATTTTAACATTGGACTTAACGGTAAAAGAAGTATTAATTTTGGCGATCATGCTTTCGTTTTCTCATAACTTGCTCATCGAGTCGACCGTCGCGTCGCGCACCGGTATGAGCATTGCGCTAATGATTATTGTTCGCATCGGGCTCGCGCTTGTTTCCGCTCTATTGATTCATTATCTTTGGCATGGGGGGAGCGAAACAGCACAATACGGTCTTGTTTCGAATTCTCCAGAGCAGTTGACAAGCTGGGGCGCGATTTTGCTTGCTGGGGTGAAAAAAGCGTGCCTTGGGATCGTGCAGTTGGCGGTGATCGTGATTCCACTTATGATTGGAATTCAAATATTAAAAGAGTTAAAATGGATCCATATTTTTTCGCGTTGGATGGCGCCGGTGACAAAAGTGCTTGGCATGAAAGAAAACACCTCTTTGACATTGGCAGCTGGGCTCGTGTTCGGTTTAGCGTACGGCGCGGGGGTGATGATTCAGGCAGTAAAAGAAGACGGCGTATCGAAACGTGATTTAACATTGGCCTTTATTTTTCTTGTGTCATGTCACGCCGTTGTGGAAGATACGCTCGTATTTGTTCCGCTTGGAATTCCGGTATGGCCGCTGCTTGTCATTCGGCTGGCCACCGCTATTTTATTAACCATGCTTATAAGTTTTATTTGGAATCTTGTTGTTGAAACAAAAAGAAAGGAAGCCGCATAATGACGATTCGCACTATTTTATTTGATCTCGATGGAACCTTAATTGATACGAATGAACTCATTATTCAATCATTTTTGCATACGTTGGAAATCTACTATCCCGGCAAATACAAACGTGAGGATGTATTGCCATTTATCGGCCCATCGCTGCATGAAACGTTCAGCGCATTGGATCCGTCGCGCACGCAAGAAATGGTTGATACGTATCGCTCATTCAATCTTGCGCATCATGACGCGCTCATCCGCGAATTTGAAACGGTGTATGAAACGATCGAAACGTTGCACCAGCACGGGTTCCGCCTCGGAGTCGTAACGACGAAAATCCATCAAACGGCGGTGATGGGATTAAAGAAAACGAGACTAGAACCGTTTTTCGACTGCGTCATCGGGCTCGATGACGTCAAACATGCCAAGCCGGATCCGGAGCCAATTTATAAAGCGCTGGATTTGCTGCAATCAACTCCGGATGAAGCGTTAATGGTCGGCGACAATTATCACGATATTTTGGCAGGAAAAAATGCCGGCACGAAAACGGCGGGAGTGGCATGGGCGATTAAAGGACGGGAGTATTTGGAACAATATGAACCGGATTTTATGCTTGAAAAAATGAGCGACTTATTGGCGATTGTAGGAGTGAAATAACGGGTGAGACGGACGACGAAATATCCGGTGTCAGGAGCAAATTCTCTATGGCAAATTTATAAAACCGTGTCGTTTTGGAAAGTGTTTAAAAATGTGATCATCATCCAAATCGGACGCTACACGCCGTTTTTAGCGGTGAAAAACTGGCTGTACCGCACGTTTTTGCACATGAAAATCGGCGAAAAAACGGCGCTAGCCTTTATGGTCATGCCTGATATTATGTTTCCGGAAAAAATTCAAATCGGCCGCAATTGCATTGTTGGCTACAATACGACGATTTTGGCGCATGAGTATTTAATTGATGAATACCGCCTTGGCGATGTCATCATTGGCGATGAAGTGATGATTGGCGCCAACTCAACCGTTCTTCCCGGCGTCGTCATCGGCGACCGCGCCGTCGTTGCCGCCGGCACGGTCGTCCATAAAGATGTGCCGGCCGGAGCGTTTGTCGCCGGCAATCCGATGCGAATCATTTATACAAAAGAAGAGATGGAGCGAAGAAAAGGCCATTCCAATGAATAGATGGAGTCTCCCACCTACATTTATGCAGAGGTGGGAGACCGGTTTCTCCTTCATCCAGCGAGCTTGACAGCTCCTAAGGTTAATTGGCAAATTGTTATTTTTGAGATAGATTGTACGTTTTAGGCTTTGACTGTTTCATGTACATACGCCGTTCGGAAATGAAACTTACTCGAGCTTGCCCATAATTCGAATCATTTTGGTGATCGCATAGTCCAAGTCTATCAAGTCATCCTCACTGAGTTTCTCTAACTTGTCACAAAATAGATGATAAATTTCCTCCCACCGCTTTTTTACGATGTCTTTCCCTTTTTCAGTCAGCATGAGTATAACAACTCGTCGATCAGTAGAATCTTGCATTTTTACCACACAGTCTTTTTCCTCTAATTTTCGAATTAGAGGGGTCAACTGCTGTTTGGAAATTCTTAAGTGTTGGGCCAACTCCGTCATCGAGATCCCTGTCTTTGCATGGAACAAAGTTTCCAAAATGTGAAACTGCAAATGAGTTAAATCCGATTTTTTTTTCGGAATCGGGGTAGCCTGGATGATCGGTTTGAAAACTTTGTTATCAAACAGAGGAAGAAGTTGAGCAAAGCTTTCGGCGATTTTTTGAATCCGTGTCATTGCATACATCCTTTCTTTTTTAAAAACGCATTGGCATTTAGTAAATAATTATTTATTTAGGTTTTAGTGGATAATTGATATGTGTTTGCTATATTTATGGAGATAAAAGCAAATATTTGTTAAGTATTTCTAGGTCTATAGAAAATATTTATTTACTAAAGTTAGTTTATCGTGATGAGAATCACAATGCAATTTCATTAGTCGCCAAGGCAAGTAGAAAAATAATACAAACCTAACTGGTTGGTTGCATGATTTCTCAAAAATAAGGAAGAGAGGTTCTTTCATGATTTCATCTGGCTTAATTTTTGGGGGTTATCCGTTTAGTGTGGCGGGGAAGCCGACAGGCTTAGCAGTTGGGCCGAAGGATGATGATGAGAAAATTTATTTGGCATTAAAAGAGCTTCAAGGGACAGCAAAAACATTATTACCTAGAACCTATACGGCCGACGCATCCAAAAGAATGTGAATGGCGTCATTACGAACTACCATTACCAAGGCGACAGCCTAAATGTTCTGTATGAAACCGATGCGGATGGAAATGTGGTAAGATCATATATATACGGAGAAAACGGGCAACTCCTTGCCATGAAAAAAGGCAATGCGACGTATTTTTACCACTATAACGCGCATGGGGATGTCATCGCCCTGACGGATGAACAAGGAAACATTGTTGCCCGCTATCAATACGATGCGTGGGGGAATATTCTTTCCCAATCCGGTGCCTTGGCGGACGAAAACCCATACCGATATGCGGGGTACCAATATGACAACGAAACGGGTCTTTATTACCTGATTGCCCGGTACTACCGCCCAGAACAAGGTGTGTTCCTATCCTTGGATCCAGACCCGGGGGATGCGGACGATATCCTGACGCAGAATGGATACACGTACGCAAATAACAATCCGGTGATGTTGGTGGATCCGGATGGGCATTGGGTATGGCTGGCTATCAACGCGGGATTTGCGGCGTATGATGCGTATAAGGCGTACAAGTCGGGAAAAGGATGGACAGGTGTCGCAGCTGCGGCGGCTATCGGTTTTGTCGGTGGAGGAAGATTAAAAGCAGCTAGAGAAGCTGGATTTGCTGCTGAGACATATCTTGCTAGAAGATTAGGGGCTAAACCAGCCCATCTTCAAAGAATATTTAGTGTTGGAAAAACAACAAGACGAGCTGATATTGTAAAAAATGGTACATTACATGAAGTGAAAGTGGGAAGGGTTTCAGCTTCTGCTTTCACGAGAGCACAGATTGCAAAGGATGCATGGTTATTAAAACATGGAAAAGTAAAAAGGGTGCACTGGAACTTCTACGTAAGCTCAAGAACAGGTAAAGTAGGACCAAGTAGAAATCTTAGAAAACTTTTAAAGAAACATGGTATATCATATAGTATACATCGTGAAAGCTTTTAAAGAGTAAAGGAGGGATCTTTATGTTATCTAATAAGGATAAAATGGTTAGTGCTTTAAAAAAAATAGTTGTCCCAGAATTAAGAAACAGGGGATTTAAAGGGGCTTTTCCTCATTTTAGGAAGCAAGAAGGTCAGTTAGGTTATTTGCTATCGTTTCAATTTGATAAATGGGGAGGAGGATTTATAATAGAAGTTGGAGTAGCAAGGGTTAATGAGGAAGGAAACGTGATAGTTGATGGTATAGTTCGACCATTTCAAAAGATGAATGCTTTTCACTTAAACAATCGTTTTAGAATAATGAATAATAAAAATGGAGATAAAGATTGGTTTAAATTCGATAACGAAAACCAAAATTTAGAGGAAACAGAATTTATTCGAATAGCTAAGAATGTTTTACCATATTTGGATGTTGCAGAAAATTGGTTTGAAAAAATAAAGCAAAAGCAAACAGTACGATAGAACCAATCTAGGCGACCTGCTTGCTTTATAGCAGTGTCGTCTTTTTTATAACAATTTAGATAAGCTATTGACTCAAGAAAAAGTAGTAATAAGATGGTATGGTTGGTGATACAATGTCATTTTGGGAAAGCATAAAGAACAAGGAAACAGTTGTTTTAAGTGATGATGCAATCGATTTGTTAAGTGATACGCTCTTAGAAATCAAAAAAATTTATCAAGAAGATTTAGAAAGAATGCCAACGGTAGCTGAATTGGAAGCATTAATTTTGAAGGCTTTACAACTTGATTCAAATATTAATGAACAATTAGGGGAAATGGAAATCGTCGATGTAAATTTTAAATTGAAAAAGAAAAGAAAGACGCCTAATATTGAACCAGGTATTGTATTCGCAATCCCGCTTAAAGAAATTGAAAAATATGCTTATGGTTTAGTAGTAAAAGGAAAAGGATTAAAGGATGACATCTATATACAATATTTCGATATCTTCACTAATGAAATATTAGATATAAAAAACTTTAGTAATCAATTTGAAAAACTTTCTGTTCTATATACTATTAACAGTGGAATATATGGAATCGTTAATAAAGAATGGAAAATTATTAGGAAATTGTCTAAAGGGAAATTCAACCCTGAAGAATATGAGTTACCTGATTTTGTGTTTTACAATGGCAAGGAATATTTTGTGAGTCGAGGGGATGCGAATACACCAATAGCAGAATTAGAGCCTATTTCTAAAGAGGAAGGGGAAAAAATAAAAAATCCAATTGGTCTGATTGGTAGTAATAATATAGTGGAAATGCTTATTAATTCTTACTACGAGAAACAAAATCAAAAATGTATTTAGCCTTTTTAAGGTTATCCCGTGATTTAAGGGATAACCTTTTTATTGTACAGTGAAGACAGCGGGCGCATCCAAAAGAATGTGAATGGCGTCATTACGAATTACCATTACTAAGGCGACAGCTTAAACGTCCTGTATGAAACGGACGCAAGTGGAAATGTGGTAAGATCATATATATACGGAGAAAACGGGCAACTCCTTGCCATGAAAAAAGGCAATGCGACGTACTTTTATCACTATAACGCCCATGGCGATGTCATTGCCCTAACGGATGCGCAAGGAAACATCGTGGCCCGTTACCAATACGATGCGTGGGGCAACCTTCTGTCAAAATCGGGCGCTGTGGCGGATGAAAATCCATACCGCTATGCGGGATATCAATATGACAACGAAACGGGGCTCTACTATCTGATTGCCCGGTACTATCATCCAACGCATGGCGTGTTCCTTTCTTTGGATCCGGACCCAGGGGATGCGGACGATATCCTCACACAAAACGGCTATACGTACGCGAACAACAATCCGGTGATGTTGGCGGATCCGGATGGGCATTGGGTATGGTTGGCCATCAATGCAGGGTTTGCAGCTTATGATGCGTATAAGGCATACAAGTCGGGAAAGGGATGGAAAGGTGTCGCGGCTGCGGCGGCTATCAATTTTGTTGGTTTTGGTGGCAAGTTCAAAGCTGCTAGTAAAATTATTAAAGCTGTGCATGGTAATAGTCGATTCTCAAAGAGGATTCATCATGGGTATGAAATTTATGAAATAGTTAACGGTAAAAAACGTATAGTTAAAGTAGGTATTAGTGGTGCTAAGCTAAACAAAAACGGTACATCACCTAGGGCTAACCGTCAGGTCAATAAGTGGAATAAAAAAGCGGGGTATCAAAGATACTATGCTCGGATTGTTAAGAGAAATATTTATGGAAGAGAGAAAGCTCTAAAGTGGGAGAGAGGAAGAGCTTATGCAGTGAGAAAAGCTGGGGGTAATATGTATCTTCATGTCAGACCGTGATAACATAAAGAAAGGGGTAAGCTATGTTACTGAAAACATTTCTATTATTAGGAGAAGAAGGGATATCCGACGTTAAAAAAAGTTTTTCTTTTCAAACTAGATGTATTACCAAATTGTATGAACGGGTCTTTGATAAAAAATATAAAACCGCTGATTGTAGGCAGTTAAATTTCCATTGTGGTAATTACTCCGAGATGAAACTATTAGGATGTTTTGATGGTTTTTGTCAAGTCTTAGTGCCATATAATATTCAAGAATTTCTAGAGTATCCAGATAACAAAAAAAAAATAGAGATCCTAGAACTGTTGAAAAATAGCCTCGATTTTGTTATTAGAGAAAAAAATTGGGATCCTAATCCTTTTCAAGAAGCTTATGAGAGAGTAAAGGAGTTAAACTATATTAATGAGTTTATTTGGAACAAGCCTAAATTAAGTCCAAATAAAAAATACAAAGCTGAGGTACATTGTAATCACGATCTGTATGATTTTACAATAAAGATGGTGATTAAAGATAGAAAAGATAAAGTATTACTTGAAAAAAAAATAGTGTCAACTGAACCCGATGAACTTATTTACGATAGGTTTTTAGGTCATTTAATGTGGATAAGTGATGATGAAATAGCGCTTTACGAGAAAAATTCAAAGCGTTATACCTCTGTAAAATTAAGAGAGGCATAATGAATAGCTCTAAAATATTATCAAAGTTGAATCATTTTTCACCAGATTGACAGTTTAAAATTTTTCTTCAGAAGGACGCAAATTCGTCCTTCTGTTTTTTTATCCTATGGGGTTCCGTTAAGCAGCTTTCTTATTGTCTAGGGCACGGTGTGTTCCTTTCCTTGGATCCAGACTCAGGGGATGCGGGTGATATTCTCACGCAGAATGGGTATGCGTATGCGAACAACAATCTGGTGATGTTGGTGGATCCGGATGGGCATTGGGTCTGGCTGGCCATCAATGCAGGGTTTGCGGTTTATGATGGATATAAGGCATTTAAAAAAGGTGGATGGAAGGCTGCGGCAATTACTGTAGGTGTAGGGCTTATCGGGGGAGTTGGATTCAAAGCAGGTAAGGCACTATATCGAGCTTATAAAGTGAAGTCAATTGCTAAAAAAATGATATTTGATAGCACGGCGTTTAAACATATGCAAAATTCGGACCGCTATGTTCCGAGACAGATTTTAGCAAGAGCAATTGTCTATGGTAAGAAATCCAGAGATGGGGCTAAAGGCTATAATAAATATACTATAACCATGCATAAGTTAGAAAAAGCAAGACATTCCATAGGCGATCCCAGAAATTACAAGTATAAAAAATATCAGTTAACAGTTGTATATAATAAGAGAACCAAACGGGTACGTCATTTCCACTATGAGCCATATAAGTAACCAATATAACTGGTAGAAAGGATGCAAAGCATGAAAGTATTTGTATGTGAGGAAGACGCAGATCGAAGCCTAGAGCTAATTATCACGGACTTTGAAAATGAAGGGGATCCGTTTTTTGGTGGATGCTACTTTACAGGAAAAGTGAAGCTAAAAGGTAGTGGCTTTATAGCTGAAACGGTTCACTTTCATTTTGACAATCATGATATCTTTCATTTCTATGAAAGTTTAAAGAAAATATACAGAGAACAAGAAGGTAAAGCAGTTTTTCATTCAGAATCTAAGGAACTAAATGTTGTAGTGCAAATCCACAATAGTGGAGGAGGAATTGTTCAGGTTCAGTTTAAGGATTTACACAGCGAGGATTTTTTTAGTAGCAGTCTGCATATACACATTTCTACATTACCGTATATGCTTGACCAACTGCGGCACCATTTAGATATTTTTAAATACTGCTCATAGTTATATCCTTACTAACCCCCTGATGAAATTGGACACTCGATAGTTGTGTTTTATAATCGCAGTGACCAAATGAAGGGGGTTTTTGATATATAAGAACGGGGAAAAACAATTGAAAGAACGGAAGATTAAAGGGGAAAGAAGCATTAGGGATTGGGAATAGGACATTATAAGATAAGCCTAAATCTAGTTCAGCAATGAGTGTTATCAAGAAAGGAAACTCCATAAAATATTTGCTCTCCTTCTCTTCAGATGGAGTAAAAAGCTGTAGCAGGGAATTAACCATTTAAGAAGTGGCTCTCTATTACTTAATTGCCCGATACTATCATCCAGCGCATGGCGTGTTCCTTTCCTTGGATCCAGACCCAGGAGATGCGGACGATATCCTTACGCAGAACGGATATACGTATGCGAACAACAATCCGGTGATGTTAACCGACCCAGATGGAGAGAATCCTTATATAATTATCTTGGTCTCCGTTGGTGGAAGGATTGTTGCTAAAAAAGTAGCCAAATCCTTAATAAAAAAAGCAGTAAAACGAACCGTTAAGAAAGCTGCTAAACGATATACAAAGTCAAATTTAAAATTAGGACGACAAATGCATAAATCATATAAAGCTAATAAGGTACTTAAAGGGGTAAGAGAAAAGGAATTTCGTTTACCAAGTGGAAAAAGAATTGATTTTATTGATTTCGAGAAGAAAATTATATATGAACTTAAACCAAATAACCCACGAGCAATAAAAAAAGGCCTAAAACAATTAAAAGCTTATAAAAAAGAAGTTGAAAAAATTTATGGTAAAGGCTGGAGAACAGTATTAGAAGTTTATTGAGGAGGTAGAGGCGATGGAAAGGAAAGAGTTTAAAAAGATTGTTAATGACTGTTTATTAGCAAACGGTTTCTCGAAAAAAGGCAAATATTATTATAAGGAAAGTCCTGAGGTAATATGTTGCCTTGGATTGCAGAAATCAAATTACTCTAATTGTTATTATGTAAATGTAGGTATAGTGATTAAGGAAATAAATAAAGGTCTAGAGCTTCCACGAGATGTTGACGGTGATATTAGATGTAGGTTCTATTTCAAAGTTGAAGGTAAGGAAGTTGACTGTCTTGACCTTGATAGAATAAATGAAAGTAGTGTTATTGTTTCATCATTAGAAGCGAACATTTCAGAAATAATAAATCCATCATTAGAACTCGAAGGTCTTAAAGAACTATTAAAGAAGAAACCCGTTCTCTTATACCAAACAACAATTAATGCGAAACAATATTTAGGTATAGATGAATAAGATTTAGCCATAGGGGAGATCTCCTCTATGGCTATTTTGGTTTGGGAGCGTAGTGCCGAATTGTTTAATGCAAAATAAAACTTTAGCAAAATGCAAGATAAAAATTAAGCACTAAATTGGAAACAAAACAGGTCAGTTTTTCTCAAAAAATATAATTTCACAGACACGGCTTTACATGGAGTGGCGTGCATGGTAGGCTGGTTGCCTCTGCGAATTCCTTTTGTGCTGCGGCCTTCGCAAAATAATCCATGCACGCAGAGGATCCATGTCAAGCCTTATAGGGTAAGATAATTTATATTGGTATATGGATTATATTTACTTTTATGGAACATAGGGTGCTAAACTTTTTCATTGCATTTCGCTTAAATTTTTAGTTGCAGAAAACAATCGTAGTAAACAGGAAAGATATTATCCTGATGAATGGAGGCCATGATAATGAACGACTATGAAATACTTTTTCAAAAATATGTAAAAGAATTAAAAGAGGCAATTGAAGAAGAAAAGGAATTTTTAGATCCGAATCTTGACAAAGAGAGATATGAATACGAATTAAGTATTAGCGGAAGAGTAATTGCCGTATTTAGGAAATATTGGTTTGAGTGTGACAAGTTAAACGATAATGAGGAAAATGAATACTATGTAAATCCAAAAGATTTTTGTGTTGATTGGTTGTCAGGTGAACATGAGGAGCTATTTAGAATTATTGAAAAAATGCCATATTATCCAATAGGAATAGACGAACATGGAAATTATGTTTAAAAAAACAGCTGTAATATGGGCTATCTCATGATTTATGAGATAGTCTTTTTATTTTTATGTGAAAAAAATGAATAGAAAACAAAGAAAAAATTTAGGTATATAGGTTGTAATAAAGAATTTCCGATCTCCATGTCCCGTCTTTATCACCTGACAAGCTGGCACGGTGACAAGAAGAGCGAACAATGCCATGTAAAACAAAATTGCAACTTATATAGTTTCTCATCACAAAAAAGTACTTCCATGTATTTTTATCACTATAACGCCCATGGCGATGTCATCGCCTTAACGGATGCGCAAGGAAACATCGTGGCCCGTTACCAATACGATGCGTGGGGGGACATTCTTTCCCAATCCGGCGCCTTAGCAGATGAAAACTCATACCGATATGCGGGGTACCAATATAACAACGAAACAGGTCTGTATTATCTGATCGCCCGGTACTACCACCCAACGCATGGCGTGTTCCTTTCCTTTGATCCAGACCCAGGAGATGCGGAATGACATTCTTACGCAGAATGGCTATACGTATGCGAACAAACAGCCTGATGATAGTCCGGATAGGGGATTCGCGTATACTGTAGGGTTTTAATTTTGTTCGTATAAGTAAAATGTTTGTTAGAGAAAATCGGCTTTATTCTTTATCGAAGGAGATGGGTAAAGAAAAAGAGAATTACATAAAAAGAGTTCTCTTCTTGTAAGATAGCAATTTGGACCAAAAAACGAATGCCTATGCAAAAAGATAACCCCATTCTCCGCCTGTCGCTAAGCCTAAAAGAATGGGAAGGGGAATTGTTTCGGTTATTGCGGAAATGCTTCGCAGAGCGTGATTTAGCGTGTACTAGTGAGGGAAAACGCTTGACTAAATCTGTAAATAACATTTCCTTCAAAAATTCTCCTCCAACATTTTGAATCAGTCGATATAAAGTTTATGGTTGACGTCACGGCCAATGAGGAGTAAACTACTAATAACTTCACTTCTCTACCATATTAGCAAACTAAAGTATTTATCATAAAGGACGTGTGAACATGACCAAAAAGTTGTTTATGTTCGAAAAACCGTTAGGCATGCGTGATACATTGCCGTTTTTATATGAAATAAAAAAACGTGTTCGCCAGGCGATGATTCGTGAAATTGAAACATGGGGATATGAATTGATCGAAACGCCGACATTGGAATATTACGAGACGGTCGGCGCCGTATCGGCGATTGACGACCATCAGCTGTTTAAACTGCTTGACCAGCAAGGCCATACCCTTGTCCTTCGTCCCGATATGACTGCTCCGATCGCAAGGCTCGCTGCTTCCCGTCTTTACAAGGAAGGCAATCCGCTCCGCCTTGCGTATAACGCCAACGTGTTCCGTGCCCAGCAGCGCGAAGGCGGGCGCCCGGCAGAGTTTGAACAAATCGGTGTTGAATGTATCGGGGACGGCACGGTCGCAGCGGATGCGGAAGTGATTAGTGTCATGATTGCGGCACTTAAGCAAGCCGGGCTGCAGCATTTCACGGTGACGATCGGTCATATCGGCTACGTCAACGCTTTGTTTTTAGAAATTGTAGGGAATGAAGAACGTGCCAGCGTATTGCGCCGCTTTTTATACGAGAAAAATTACGTTGGCTATCGGGAGCATGTGAAGTCTCTGCCGCTTTCTTCCATCGACCAAAAGCGCCTGCTTCAATTATTGCATTTACACGGCAACGACATGACGATGGAAGAAGCCAAGGAGCTTGTTCATAGCGAGGAAGGAAAGCGAGCGGTCGACGAGCTTTGCGAACTTTCGAACGCGCTTCAACTATATGGCGTTGATGATGTAGTGAAAATCGATATGACGCTTGTTAGCCATATGAGTTATTATACGGGCATTTTATTTGAAGTATATGCTGAACACGTTGGCTTCCCAATTGGAAATGGAGGCCGTTATGACGAGCTGTTGGAGAAATTTTCTCGGAAAGCCCCAGCGACCGGGTTTGGCATTCGCGTCGACCGATTAATCGAGGCGCTCGGGGAATCGGAAGAGGAGGCAGCGATCGAGTGCATCGTGTTTAGCCAAGAGCGGTTCGCCGAAGCGATTGAGCTTGCAAGAACAAAGCGGCGGGAAGGAAAGCGCGTGGTGCTTCAGCATATTTCTGGGATCCGTGATATTGATGCCTACAGCAAACGGTATAAGCCGATTACTTATTTGCTCGGCAGCAAGGAAAAGGAATGATCAGGTGCGTTGATTCACAAAAAATTACCGTTTGTTTATACATCGCTTTTCTGCCGTAATCCCGAACGGGAACGCTAGCGGACAAATCAAGTTTGTCCGCAAGGCGTTCGCCGTTGGGGATGGGCATGCGACGCATGCCCAGTCGGCAAGCATTAGCTTGCCGACTCCGGCAGAAAAGCCGGGTTCATTCTTTGTTTTCATTCATAATGGATAATCAACACTCATGAGGAGTGATAAACAATGCTGACGATTGCGATGCCGAAAGGGAGGATTTTCGACGAAGCGCTCGAACTGCTCCGGAAAGCAGGTTATACGCTTCCTCCGGAATTTGCCGAATCAAGAAAACTAATGATTGAAGTGCCGGAAGAAAACATGCGCTTTATTCTCGCCAAGCCGATGGACGTCGTCACCTATGTGGAACATGGGGTGGCCGATTTAGGCATTGCCGGCAAAGATGTCATGATGGAAGAAGAACGTGACGTATATGAGCTGCTAGATTTAAAGATTAGCAAATGCCATTTAGCGGTGGCTGGGCTGCCGGGTGTGCGCATGAATCAAATCGCGCCGCGCGTAGCGACGAAATACCCAAATATCGCCTCCAGCTATTTTCGCGAACAAGGCGAGCAAGTCGAAATTATTCGGTTGAATGGCTCCATTGAGCTTGCTCCGCTCATTGGGCTTGCCGATCGCATCGTCGATATAGTCTCAACCGGACGGACGCTGAAAGAAAACGGGCTGGTGGAATTGGAGAAAATCGCTGATGTCACATCGCGATTAATCGTCAATCCGGTCAGCTACCGCATGAAAGACGAAGCGGTTGATGAACTAGTTCATCGTTTATCCGAAGTCATTCCGCAATGAAGGAGAGAGCAAACGTGAAAATCGAACGAGTGACAAACCGTGTATCATTGCGTCGTACGATTGAATCGGGAACGGAAGAACAGCGCCGTGCGGTTCTGGAGATTATTGCCGATGTGCGCGCTCGCGGTGATGAAGCGCTAAAAAGTTATACGGAAAAATTCGATGGCGTCCGCCTTGATTCGCTGTGCGTGACAAACGAAGAAATAGAAAGAGCGTATCAGAACGTAAGCGCAGAAGTGCTTCGGATCATCCAAGAGGCGGCGGAAAACATTCGCGATTATCATGAACGGCAAAAGAGAGAGTCATGGATCATGACAAAAGAAGACGGCACGATGCTCGGTCAGAAAATAACGCCGCTTGATGCGGTTGGACTGTATGTTCCAGGAGGAACAGCCGCCTACCCGTCATCGGTGCTCATGAACGTCGTTCCTGCTCAAGTGGCAGGGGTGAAGCGAATTGTGATCGTATCCCCGCCAAATAAAGACGGAACGCTTCCGGCCGGCGTGTTAGTGGCGGCGAACGAATTAGGAGTGAAAGAAATATATAAAGTCGGCGGTGCGCAGGCGATTGCCGCGCTTGCGTACGGAACGGAGACGATTCGTCCCGTCGATAAAATTTTCGGCCCAGGAAACATTTATGTGGCGCTCGCGAAACGCGAAGTGTTCGGGCAAGTGGCGATTGACATGATTGCTGGACCGAGCGAAATCGTTGTGTTGGCCGATGAAACGGCAAACGCGAACGAAATTGCCGCTGATTTGTTGTCACAAGCCGAGCACGATGAGCGCGCTTCCGCGATTCTCGTCACGCCATCAATGAAATTGGCGCTTGCCGTCGCCAGCGCGGTTGAAAAACAGCTCGAAACGCTGCCGCGCAAAGCGATTGCCGCTGCATCGCTCGAGAACTACGGGGCGATTTACGTCACAGAAACGCTTGCGGAAGCGGTGGAAGTCGTCAATGAATTGGCGCCGGAGCATTTGGAAGTGATGACGGCCGAACCGATGCAACTCCTTGGCCAAATTCGCCATGCGGGAGCGATTTTTTTAGGACGCTTCAGCTCGGAACCGGTCGGCGATTATTTCGCTGGCCCAAACCACGTGCTACCGACGAATGGTACGGCGCGGTTTTCGAGCGGATTAAGCGTGGATGAGTTTGTGAAAAAATCGAGCATCATTGTTTACAGCGAAACGGCGTTGAAACAAAACGCCGAAAAAATCGCGGCGTTTGCTAGACTCGAAGGGCTTGAAGCGCATGCGCGCGCCGTTGAGGAACGTTTTAAAAAATAAGGGGGACGCTTTTCATGGAAAGACATGCATCGATTTCACGGAAGACAAAGGAGACGGATATTCAACTGGCATTTACGATTGACGGGGAAGGAAAAGCGGAGCTTCATACGGGCGTGCCGTTTTTAACGCATATGCTCGATTTGTTTACAAAGCATGGCCAATTTAATTTAACGGTCACCGCCAAAGGCGATACCGAAGTGGATGACCACCATACGACCGAAGATATTGGGATTTGCCTCGGGCAGGCGCTGCGCGAGGCGCTTGGCGATAAAAAAGGGATCAAACGTTACGGAAACGCGTTTGTACCGATGGATGAGGCGCTTGCCCAAGTCGTCGTCGATTTAAGCAACCGTCCGCATTTTGAGTTTCGCGGACAGTTTCCAAGCGAAAAAGTCGGAACGTTTGATGTCGAGCTTGTGCATGAATTTTTATGGAAATTGGCGCTTGAAGCGCGCATGAATTTGCATGTCATCGTCCACTACGGCCGCAACACGCATCATATGATTGAAGCGGTGTTTAAAGCGCTAGGGCGCGCGCTTGATGAAGCGACGATGATCGACCCGCGCGTCAAAGGCGTTCCATCAACGAAAGGAATGTTGTAATGATGATTGGCATTATTGACTACGGAATGGGAAACTTATACAGCGTCAGCAAAGCGCTGGAGCGTCTTGGTTATCCATTTATTATTTCTGGTCATCCAGATGAATTAAAACAGGTACGGGGGCTCATTTTGCCAGGTGTCGGTTCGTTTAAAGACGCGATGCATATTTTGCGGGAAACCGGTTTGGCTGAATTCATCCGCGTCGCTGCGGAGAGCGGCACCCCGCTGCTTGGCATTTGCCTTGGCATGCAGCTGTTATTTGAAGAGAGCGAAGAAAACGGATTAACGAAAGGATTGGGACTGCTTAGCGGCCGTGTTGTTCGCATCCCTGGAGCGGCGGCAAACGGCGAACGCTATAAAGTGCCGCATATGGGCTGGAACCGGCTAAAGTTTCATCATCCTTCGCCGTTGCTTGACAATATAGAAGAAGGACATGTTTATTTTGTTCATTCCTATTATGTCGTGACAGACGATGCAAAGGCGGTGCTGGCAAGCAGCACATATAATGTCGAAGTGCCGGCTGTGGTCGGCAAAGAAAACGTATTCGGCACCCAGTTTCATCCGGAAAAAAGCGGCGAGGTAGGCATGAAGATATTGCAAAACTATGTGGCGATCGTAGAAGGAAAGGGGAACGGATGATGGCGGTGTTTACGATTTATCCAGCGATTGATATGCGCGGCGGCAAATGTGTCCGCCTTTTGCAAGGCGATTATGGGAAAGAGACGGTATACGGCGATTCGCCAGTCGAGATGGCGGCGTTATTCGCCGAGCAAGGCGCCGAATGGATTCATATGGTCGATCTTGACGGCGCCAAAGAAGGGAAACGCGTCAACGACCGGTTCGTCGTCGAAGTGGCGAAACAGCTGCCGGTGAAAGTGCAAATCGGCGGCGGCATCCGCACGGAAGACGATATTGTATATTATTTAGAAAACGGTGTGGCTCGCGTTATTTTAGGGAGCGCAGCCATTGCTGATCCGCCGTTTGTCAAAGAAATGTTGAAAAAATACGGCGAGCACATTGCCATCGGCATTGATGCGAGAGACGGGTTTGTTGCGACGGAAGGATGGCTTCACACTTCCAATGTCAAAGCAACAGACCTTGGGAAAGAGCTCGCCGCAGCTGGGGCGCAAACGTTTATTTTTACCGACATCGCCACCGATGGAACGCTGTCAGGCCCAAATGTCGCGGCAGTTGTTGAAATGGCGCGGGCAACCGGAAAACAGGTCATTGCTTCTGGTGGCGTCAGCTCGCTGAAGGATTTGGTGTCGCTCCAAAAATATGCTGATGACGGCGTAATTGGCGCGATTGTCGGCAAGGCGCTCTATACGAAGCAATTTACTGTCGCAGAGGCGCTTGAGGCGGTGAAAGACGAATGATTACGAAAAGGATTATTCCATGTTTAGATGTGAAAGAAGGCCGCGTCGTGAAAGGAGTGCAGTTCGTTCAGCTTCGCGACGCCGGCGATCCGGTCGAACTGGCGAAGTTTTATGATGAACAAGGAGCGGATGAGCTTGTCTTTTTAGATATTTCCGCCTCGCACGAAGGGCGGAAAACGATGGTCGAAGTCGTCGAGAAAGTCGCTGCACAATTGGCGATTCCGTTTACGGTCGGTGGCGGGATTAATTCGTTGGAGGATATGAAAACGATCTTGCGCGCCGGTGCTGATAAAGTGTCACTCAATACGGCCGCCGTCCGCAACCCGCAGCTGATTACAGAAGGGGCAGACTTTTTTGGCTCGCAATGCATCGTTGTTGCGATTGATGCGAAATATGATGAAGCGATCGGTTCGTGGCGCGTGTATACGCATGGCGGGCGCAACGCGACCGATTTTGAAGTCGTCGAATGGGCAAAAGAAGCGGTCCGCCGCGGCGCCGGGGAGATTTTATTGACAAGCATGGATTGTGATGGTGAAAAAAATGGATTTGATCTCGAATTGACGAGGAAAGTGAGCGAAGCGGTGTCTGTTCCAGTCATTGCTTCCGGCGGGGCCGGGAAGGCGGAGCATTTCCTTGAAGTGTTTGAAAAAGGAAAAGCAGATGCGGCGTTAGCGGCTTCGATTTTCCACTATAAAGAAACATCGGTGAAAGAAGTAAAAGCGTATTTAAAAGAAAGAGGGGTAAATGTACGATGAACCTCGCAAATATCCGTTTTGACGAAAAAGGGCTTGTTCCCGCGATTGTCCAAGATGCGCAAAGCAAAGAAGTATTGATGCTGGCTTATATGAATAAAGAGTCGTTACAAAAATCGCTAGAAACGGGGGAAACCTGGTTTTACAGCCGCTCGCGCCAGGAGCTTTGGCATAAAGGTGCTACTTCCGGCCATACGCAGCGCATCGTCGATATGCGCTACGACTGTGACAGCGATGCGCTTTTGGTGCTTGTCGAGCCGGCTGGCCCGGCTTGCCATACGGGAAGCTACTCCTGTTTTTCCCATTCCATTGATGGAGACGCCCGTGAAGTATCGCCACACCGCTTTGCGATTATTAACAAGCTGGAGGAAATCATCGCCAAGCGGGATGCGGAACGCCCAGAAGGCGCGTATACGACATATTTATTGGAAAAAGGCATCGATAAAATTTTAAAGAAAGTCGGAGAAGAAGCGGCGGAAGTGATTATCGCCGCGAAAAACCGCAGCCATGACGAACTGAAATGGGAAGTGGCCGATTTATTGTATCATTTGCTTGTGCTGCTTCGCGAGCAAAAGCTGCCGCTTGATACGGTGTTAGAGGTGCTGGCGGAGCGGCATGACGCGAAAAAGTGATAACGGGCTGGCTTTTTTTGCGCTGCCCGCTTATTTTTTGTTCGTTTTCCTGAAGAATATGGTATACTTTTTTGGTGAATTCAACAAAAGATGGAGGGTTCAATGGGAAAACGACTAAAGCGAACGCAGCGAAAAGCAACGATTGTACCATTTATCCAAAGCGGAGAATACTTTTTTAAAAAAGGAATGAAGGCATATCAGCTTGGTGATTTATATAAAGCGAAAAAATATTTCGAACGCGCCGTCCAATACGACGAAAACGATTCTTCCTTTGCCTTGCAGCTTGCCTTGGTGTTGGCGGAGCTTGGGGAGTATCAGTTCTCCAATCAATGGCTGTTTAAAATTATCCATGAATTGGATGAAACGATGTATGAATGTTTTTATTTTTTAGCGAATAACTTTGCCTATCTCGGTCTATTCCGCGAAGCGATAAAGTATGCAGAGCTGTATTTAAAGTACGAACCAAACGGTGATTTTGCTGAAGATTTGGCCGATTTATTGGAATTGTTAAAAATGGACCGCGAAGAAGAGACGGATGAGCATGAAAATTTAATTGCCATGCAGGAACGGGCCCGCTATTTATTGGAAAAAGAAGAATTTGACGAAGCGATCGTTTTGTTGGAAACGATTGTCGACAATTACCCTGAGTTTTGGTCCGCTTATAACAACTTAGCGCTCGCCTATTTTTACAGCGGAAATGTGCAAAAAGCCCAGGAAATTATCACACAAGTACTTGAACGCAATCCGGGTAACTTGCATGCGCTTTGCAATCAGCTTGTTTTCTATTATTATTTGCGTGATGGACGGCAAGTCAATAATCTTTGTGAAACGTTGTCATGTGTATATCCATTTTTTATCGAACACCGCTATAAGCTTGGAGCGACATTTGCTCTTGTCGGTCGTTTTGACCTTGCGTTTCGCTGGCTATACCATTTATATAAAATCGGTTACGATGGCGATGAAGCCTTTTATTATTGGCTTGCGCATGCCGCTTATTATACAGGGCATGAGCCATTTGCGAAACATATTTGGGAAAAAGTCGTCACCTTAAATCCGGATAAACAAGGGGAGGAACCGTGGGCGCTCTCTGCTCTGCCGCTTGACGAAGAGCTTCAACGTATTATCCGCTGGTTTTATCGCAAAAACAACGCGGAAATGTTATATGGGCTGTATTTGTTTAGTCAATCGCGGTATAGAAGCGATATTGCGGTTTCGTTAGCGCTTCGCCGTTATTTGCCTGCCCATCCGCTCCTTCGCCCATTTATTGATTATTTTCTATTTCGTATGGGAGAAACGTTGCCTCCTTATGTCGCCAATATCGATTGGATTGTGAAAACGCTGATAGCGAACAATGATGAAATGGAGGAAACGTTGTATATTTCATGGTTTTCGGTAGCCATTAACGCCATTAGAGACAATGAGCCGTTTGCGAACCATGCGGCTTGGGCGGCAGCCATGGAATATGTATGGCGTAAGCAGCAAGGAATGAGCGTCACGCAAAAATCGGTAGCTGCAAAATATCATGTTTCGCCGTCAACCGTGCAAAAATATGTAAAAAGAGTGAGAAGCTTATTGTCTTGAGCAAATCAATAGACGCTAATCAAGAACTTCTATACGATAATGTTGGGAAGATTAATCAATGAAGGAGTGGAACGACGTGTCAGAAGAAAAAATTTACGACGTCATTATCGCGGGGGCCGGACCAGCAGGGATGACTGCCGCTGTCTATACATCTCGCGCCAATTTGTCAACGCTGATGATTGAACGCGGTGTTCCGGGCGGACAAATGGTCAATACAGAAGATGTCGAGAACTATCCAGGCTTTGAAAATATTTTAGGTCCGGAACTGGCGACAAAAATGTTTGAGCATGCCAAAAAGTTTGGCGCCGAATATGCGTATGGAGATGTGAAAGAAATTATCGATGGCGAAGAATATAAAACGGTCGTCGTTGGCGATAAGCAATATAAAGCGCGTGCCGTCATCATTGCGACCGGAGCGGAATATAAGAAGCTTGGCGTGCCTGGTGAAGCGGAACTTGGCGGCCGCGGTGTTTCGTATTGCGCCGTCTGTGACGGGGCGTTCTTTAAAGGAAAAGACCTCGTTGTCGTCGGCGGCGGCGATTCTGCGGTCGAAGAAGGGGTATATTTAACCCGCTTTGCCAATAAAGTGACGATCGTTCACCGCCGCGATCAGCTGCGCGCACAAAAAATATTGCAAGACCGCGCGTTTGCGAACGAGAAAATTGATTTCATCTGGAATCATACCGTGAAACAAATTAATGAGAAAGACGGTAAGGTCGGCAGCGTGACGCTCGTTCATACACAAACGGGAGAAGAGCGCGAGTTTCCGTGCGACGGGGTATTTATTTACATCGGCATGCTTCCGTTATCGAAACCATTCGCAAACCTTGGCATTACGAACGAAAACGGATATATTGTGACGAATGAACGGATGGAAACAAAAGTGCCAGGCATTTTTGCCGCTGGCGATGTCCGCGAAAAATCGTTGCGGCAAATCGTGACAGCAACCGGCGACGGAAGCATTGCGGCGCAAAGCGCGCAACATTACGTGGAAGAGCTAAAGGAAAAATTAAACATAAAGTAATCAAATCGTAATAGATGTTTAATCCGTCTGTAACACGTATGAAACATTTTTTTTGTATGCTAAAGATAGTTGAATTGACCCCCTTTTATATAGATCTTTTTTATTAGCACGGGTACCCTTTCCCGTGCTTCTTTTTTTGCAGCCATTTCCTCTGTTTTTTCGCCTTGTCCAAAGGGAAGCCTTTTATCGCATCGTGCGTACGCTTTGCCATTCCCCCTTTGTTTGCGACTGCCCTGTCCTTTTTCCCATGCTTTCTTCATTGTAGCGGATTGGGAGAAATAGTATAATATAATAAATAATACATAGAAATCAAAGTGCTTTTTGATGAAGCAATGTTGAGGTGAGCGTGTTGCAGCGCGTAACGAACTGTATTTTGCTAAAAGACGGAAAGGTGCTGTTGTTGCAAAAGCCGAAGCGGGGATGGTGGGTAGCCCCGGGCGGAAAGATGGAACAAGGAGAATCCATCCGTGAAGCGTGCATTCGCGAATATCGCGAAGAAACGGGGATTTACTTAAAAAACCCAAAGCTTAAAGGGGTTTTTACGGTTTTGATGAAAGCCGGGGAACAAATCGTCTCCGAATGGATGATGTTTACGTTTTTTGCTGAACAATTCGATGGGGAAAACGTTCCGTATTGCGAAGAAGGCAAGCTAGAGTGGCACCCGGTGGAAACCATCCATGAATTGCCGATGGCGCCGGGGGATTATCATATTTTAGAATATGCTTTAAAGGGATCGGGCGTGATGTACGGGACGTTTATATATACGGAAGACTTCGAACTGCTTTCCTATCGGTTAGATCCTAGTTGACGGAGAGGAGGGGGAAAGGATGGACAACGGCTCGGTGAATAACCAAATTCAAATGGTGATTATTACCGGAATGTCCGGCGCTGGGAAAACGGTTGCGATTCAAAGCTTTGAAGATTTAGGTTTTTTTTGTGTCGATAATTTGCCGCCAACGCTGCTTCCGAAATTTTTGGAGCTAATGAAAGAGTCGGGGAATAAAATGAATAAAGTAGCATTAGTGATGGATTTGCGGAGCCGCGACTTTTTCGACAGCCTGTTTACGGCGCTAGACGAGCTGGCCGAGCAATCATGGGTGACGCCGCAAATTTTATTTTTGGACGCCAAAGACTCAACGCTTGTGGCTCGCTATAAAGAAACGAGACGGACGCATCCGCTCGCGCCAAACGGCTTGCCGCTTGAAGGGATCCGCTTAGAGCGTGAATTGCTCGAGGAGCTGAAGGGGCGGGCGCAAATCATCTATGACACATCTGATTTAAAGCCGCGGGAGCTGCGCGAAAAAATTTTGCGGCAATTTTCTTCCCACGCGCAACAAACATTTACTGTCAATGTCATGTCGTTTGGTTTTAAATACGGTATTCCGATTGACGCCGATTTAGTGTTTGACGTGCGCTTTTTGCCGAATCCGCACTATATTGATCATATGCGGCCGAAAACGGGATTGGATGAAGAAGTGTCTTCGTATGTGTTAAAGTGGGGAGAAACGCAAAAATTTCTTGAAAAACTGATCGATTTATTAACCTTTATGCTTCCGCATTACAAGCGGGAAGGAAAAAGCCAGCTTGTCATCGCCATCGGCTGCACGGGAGGACAGCACCGCTCGGTGGCGATCGCTGAATATATCGCCCGTCATTTTTCCGCTGATTATAAAACGATTGTGTCCCACCGTGACATGGAGAGGAGAAAGGAAAAGCATAAATGAAAGAGAAAACGCAACCGAAGATGGTCGTCATTGGAGGCGGCACAGGACTCCCTGTATTATTGCGCGGTTTGAAACATCATGATCTTGATATTACGGCGATTGTCACTGTCGCCGATGATGGAGGCAGTTCAGGGAGATTGCGCGATGAATTGCGAATTCCGCCGCCGGGGGATGTGCGCAACGTATTGGCGGCGCTGTCAGATGTCGAACCGCTTATCGTTGAATTGTTCCAACATCGATTTCAAAACGGAAATGGATTGTCAGGTCATTCATTGGGAAATTTAATTTTGGCAGCGCTGACGTCGATTACGGGAGATTTTGTCAAAGCAATCCGTGAGATGAGCAAGGTGTTGAATGTGCACGGGCAAGTGTTGCCGGCAGCGAATAAAAGCGTTGTCCTTCATGCGGAGATGGAAGACGGTGCCGTCGTTTCCGGAGAGTCAAAAATCCCTTATTCAGGAAAAAAAATTAAAAGAGTGTTTTTGACCCCGGAAGATATTGAACCGCTTCCGGAAACAATTGAAGCGATTCGTCAGGCCGATTTAATCGTTGTTGGCCCGGGAAGTTTATATACAAGCATTTTGCCGAACTTGCTCGTACCGAAAATTGGCCAGGAAGTTTGTCAGGCAAAGGCGAAAAAAGTGTATATATGCAACATTATGACCCAGGCGGGGGAAACGCTGCATTATACGGTCAGCGACCATGTAAAAGCCCTGCATGACCATATGGGGTGTTTCTTTCTTGATGCGGTCATTGTCAATAGCGGCCAAATTCCGGAAGACATTCAACAGCGCTATGCACAAGAGCTGGCCGAACCGGTGCAAGATGACAGCGACCGGCTTGCGGAATTAGGGATTCAAGTGATCCGTGATCATATCGTCAGCTATGAGGATCAGGTCATCCGCCATGATACGAAAAAAGTGGCGTCATTGCTTCTTTCGCTTCTTACAGCACCTCCTTCTTGCACATGTTAACTAATGGAGGTGATGATAGATGTCGTTTGCGTCAGAGACAAAAAAAGAGCTGACTAATCTAGAAGTCAAGCCGTGCTGCTTAAAGGCAGAATTGTCCGCCCTTCTCCGCATGAACGGTTCCTTGTCGTTTTCCAACCGGAAAATGATTGTCGATGTACAAACGGAAAACGCTGCCATTGCGCGGAGAATTTACACTTTGTTAAAGAAAGGGTATAGCGTCACGGTTGAACTATTCGTTCGCAAAAAAATGCGTTTGAAAAAAAATAATGTGTACATTGTCCGCATTATTGATGGCGCGCATAAACTGTTAAAGGATTTGCAAATATTGAAGGAGGATTTTTCACTAATTCACGCGATTTCGCCGGAATTAGTGAAAAAAAAGTGCTGTAAGCGTTCTTATTTGCGGGGCGCGTTTCTTGCCGGCGGATCGGTCAACAATCCAGAAACGTCCTCGTACCATTTAGAGATTTTTTCCCTTTATGAAGAACATAACAATTCATTATGTGAATTAATGAACAGTCATTTTTCACTGAATGCGAAAACGTTGGAACGAAAAAAAGGGTTTATTACGTATTTAAAAGAGGCAGAAAAAATTGCCGAATTTTTAAATATTATCGGCGCCCATCAAGCGCTGTTGCGCTTTGAAGATATTCGCATTGTGCGCGATATGAGAAATTCAGTCAACCGGCTTGTCAACTGTGAAACGGCTAATCTCAATAAAACGATTGGCGCTGCGCTCCGTCAAGTCGAAAATATTCGCTACATTGACGAAACGATCGGATTAAGCTCCCTCCCGGATAAGCTGCGGGAAATTGCCGAATTGCGCATGCAACATCAAGATGTGACACTAAAAGAATTAGGGGAATTAGTATCCGGAGGCAAGATCAGCAAATCGGGGATTAACCACCGCTTGCGCAAAATCGATGAAATTGCCGAACGGCTTCGCGCTGGAAAGCCTGTGGATTTTCATAAATCATTATAAAAAATAAAAGGGGAGATGGAGAGCATGGTTGAGAAACAAGTGGAAGTAAAATTAAAAACGGGACTGCAAGCGCGCCCGGCTGCGTTGTTTGTGCAGGAGGCGAACCGCTTTTCTGCGGACATTTTTCTAGAAAAAGACGGAAAGCGAGTAAACGCCAAAAGCATTATGGGATTAATGAGCCTGGCGATTAGCAGCGGTTCTGTCATTACATTGATCGCGGACGGTCCTGACGAAAAGGAAGCGATTGAAAAGCTGGTCAGCTATGTGCAAAAAGAAAAATAAAAAAGCGGCTGCTTCACAAGATAGCGAAGCAGCCTTTTTTGCTTTACTTTTCATCTGAACGTGTTAATACGCGGTCAATGATTCCGTATTCTTGCGCTTTTTGCGCCGTCATAAAGTTGTCGCGGTCGGTGTCGCGTTCAATCACTTCAATCGGCTGACCCGTATTTTCAGAGAGAATGCGATTTAACTTATCGCGCAAGAAAAGGATGCGTTTGGCGGCAATCTCGATTTCAGTTGCTTGACCTTGGGCGCCGCCAAGCGGTTGATGGATCATGATTTCGCTGTTTGGCAAAGCGAATCGTTTTCCTTTGGCGCCGCCAGCGAGCAAAAATGCTCCCATAGACGCAGCCATGCCGATGCAGATTGTCGAGACGTCCGGCTTAATAAATTGCATCGTATCGTAAATCGCTAAGCCGGCCGTAATCGAACCGCCTGGGCTGTTAATATAAAGCGAAATGTCTTTTTCCGGATCTTCCGCGGCTAAAAATAACAGCTGCGAAACGATCGAGTTTGCTACTTGATCATCAATCGGAGTGCCGAGAAAAATGATACGGTCCTTTAATAAGCGGGAATAAATGTCGTACGCACGTTCTCCGCGGTTTGTCTGTTCGATAACGGTAGGGATTAAATACATGAAGTTTCCTCCTTTGCCATTGACTAATCATATGTATTTTTATCATACCGGAATGGTCAATGAAGGTCAAACGAAACGCCTTCAACCTCACCTTATAATTATTCGTGAACGATGTCAAACATCCCTCTTTTCATCATAACCTCTTTTTTATTTTTTAAACACATTTTCCCTCTTGCAAATTAGAGAAGTTTCTACTATAATTGAACATGCAACTGAACATGATGCCCTCGTAGTGTAGTGGATAGCACGAGAGATTCCGGTTCTCTTAGCGTGGGTTCGAATCCTGCCGAGGGCGTTTCAAGTATCCGACTAGTTCGGATTGAAATTCCCAAACTCCTTGATACGACTGCGTTTGCGGTCGTTTTTTATTTTTCTGGAATCCGAAAGAATCCGATAGAATTCGAAAAAATTTTGCACGGATTTTGCACGGCTATTTTGCATGGTAGAGCTCCTCCATCGCGAGATCAACCTGCCGAGATTCTTTTTGTTCCATCTCGTCTAAAATGTGCGAATACGTTTGTAAGGTGGTCACAATATCTTTATGTCCCAGCCGACGGGAAACGTATTTGATATTCACCCCTTTATATAGGAGCATAGATGCGTGAGTATGCCGGAGTCCGTGGCATGTAATTTCTTTTATTTTCGCTTTTTTACACAATGAACGGAGTGTTTTATTTACCGCGTTGTTTGTAACCAACTCAAATTTGCTGTTAACAAAAACAAGGTTTTTTTCGTTTCTTAACCCGGTTTTTAACGCTAATTCATTTTGATTTTTTTTCAAATCCTTCAACATGTTAAGCGTCTCGTCATCAATTGTAATGGTTCGCTTGGACTCAAAGGTTTTCGTGTCGCTAAAATCATTTTTGTCTTTGAAGTCCCAGGTTTTATTTATGGTGATTGTCCTATTCTTGAAATCGACGCAATCCCATGTCAGCCCCATAATTTCGGAGAAGCGTGCGCCGGTGGCAATCGCAAATAAAATGATGTACCGAGAAATATATCTTGGTTTCATGTCTTTTTTGATTTCAGCCACCAATTTCTTAACCTCATCAAAGTTTAGGTACTTTAATTCCTCCGATTTTGTCTCCACTTCCCCTTTGATAATCACTTTATACGTCGGATCCCGAGTAATGATCCCGTCCTCGATCGCGTCCCGGAGGCACGATTTAATGTACGTGTGTCGTTTCTGGACCGTCGCGGTTGAGTGGTTTTTACTGATTTCGTTAATGAATTTTTGGTACATATCGCGCGTTACGTCTTTCAATTTAACTCCTGCAAAATGTTCCTCAACCAATCGGACGGATAATTCAATGTTTCTTTCATGCGCCAAGCTGTATTTCCCTTTTTTATATACCTCATACCAATTCCGCATGTATTCGGAAAACAGCTGATCGCCGGCGTTAATATCATATCCTTTATGCAACTGCTTTTCCAATTCAGCAGCCGCAAGCTCTGCCTCTTTCTTGGTGCGGAAGCCGCCTTTTGTTTTCGTTTTGTACTTCCCATTTTCCTTGTATGAAACGCGATAGCGCCAGCCACTTTTGGTCTTTTGGATACTTGCCATGTTTATACTCCTTTCTATAAAAGTTACTCCTCTTGTTCTAAGTTTTGAATGACCACTTTTTGTCCATTCTCAAGCTCACCGATCAGCTTATTGTCCTCTATTGTAATTCGTGAAAATATAGGGATACTGACCATTGAACGGTCATTTCTTTTCTTTTTCTTCTTTTTCCGATAATCATCTAAATTAATGATCATAGCGAAACACCTCCTTAAATCAAACGAATATACGTTCTGTTTTATGGTTAAAATTTTTTCAAATGAACAAGTTCTTTTGGTACGCTATACATCTCTGCCACGTTATATATGGTCATGTCTGTGTTTTTGTACTGAGAAATGATATAGTCTGGGAGCAATAATTCAACTGCAAAAGTGTTTGCCTCAACCTCTAACTTTTCAACAGAGAATAATGTATTTGCTCTTAAAAAAGGCGTGTTAGATTTGGGATGTAGCACAGCATGTCCAAGTTCATGGGCGCATACAAAACGTTGCATCATCTCATCCAGTTGATTATTAAGATGGATGAACTGGAATCGTTTGTAAGAACTATAAAAACCAAAAGTATTTCCGAGCTCTGCAAATAAGATAATTATGTTTTTTTTCTTTGCGATTTGAAAAGGATCATTTGACTTATGTTTTTTAATAAGGTGCCTAACTATTTCTTTAATCTCCTTCATTCCTCTTCCCCCGTTTTATTTATTTTCTGTATTTTTTTGGGGTGAATTTTTTCTTCGCTAGCTTCTTCGCCAGTCGCATAGAGTTCTCCAAGGAAATTTTGATTAACTCTTTTGTTTCCTCATCCATCGGTTCGCCGTCATACATTAGTCCTTCACGACTTTCTAAGCTGTCCATGATTCTTTGCAGATCTTTCGCGATATCCCGCTCATCCTTTTCTGTTAGTTCTGGGAGTTGCGTATCACGATTTGAGTTTTTAGCGTCTTCTTCACCAATCAAGCTGCTTATAGGTACATTAAGTGCAGATGCTATTGCCTTTAGAGTATCGAAACTTGGATTGTATCTATTACGTTCCACATCCGCCAAATAAGACCTAGATATATTTGCTTTTTCAGCTAATTCTACTTGGGTCATTTTTGCTTTCTTTCTAAAAAATTTAATATTGTCTCCAATCACTTAAATCACCTCTCTTTTGTTGTCGGAATTACCGACATTCATGTTTTGATTATATTATGAAAAAGTCGGATATACAATGCGAAAAATGACGGAAATACACGTATTTTTAAGCAAATAGACGGAAATACAAGTAAAATTATTGAATTTGCTTGAAAATGCTTCAATTTGGTCCAAAATGCGCTTTTACAAATTGACGGAAATACAATACATTATAACTAACAGGGGGTGACTAACAATGTTAAACAAAAAAACGCTAGGGGCAATCATCAAACAAAAGCGAAATGAAGCTGGAATGACACAAGATCAACTATCTTCCGCCACTAATTTGTCTAGAAACTACATATCAGACATTGAAAACGGCAGATACATGCCAAGCCTTAATGCTCTTTCTAAAATAGCTATTTGCTTAGATATCGATTTAAATGTGCTTAAAATGACGGAAATACAATACAAAAATTTTCAAAATGAACGGAGAGGAAGTCCGTGTTAACCGTCAACGTAGGACGGACAAACAGCCTGAAAGGATGGGGGAATATGAACAAAGTCTGGTGGTCCATGCAGGACCTCAAAGAGCGGACCGGCTACAGCGAGGATTGGCTCAAGGAGAACATCTTGCTCCACCCTCGCTACAAACCGATGCTCGACATTGAAAATGGCGGTTTCGTGTACTACCCAGAGAAAAAAGGGGAACGCTGGTGCTTCATCGCTTCGCGGATGGAGAAATTTCTGGAAAAGCATTTCCGCGACATATTCATGAAAAAGGAGGTGAACGCCCATGCAAATCCGCAACGTCTCGTTCGATGAGCTGCCGGCCGAGATCAAAGAAATCGCCGAAAAAGAGATCAGTGTTGCTGATTTTTTAAGCGCGATCATTTTCGATTACAAAACCAGCAGCAAGGATTATATTGTCCGCGCGATTACAAATCACTCCATCGTCGAAATGACTATCAACAGCAAACGCGGAGTTTCAAGAGTTGACATGGTATCGCTGTCAGCGATTAGGGAAGCGATAGAAAAATTTCCGCAGCGCTTTAGCTCCTAAAGGAGCATTCCTTTCGGTGAAAAAAATGGACAAGCAGGGAAGGAGAGGCGAAACAGTTGGATCCAGTTAATTTAGCGGAATTTAAAAAGCGATTCCCGATCTTCAAAGATGTACCGGACAGTGAGTTTATCTATCGCAATGGCAAATGGTTCATATCACTCAAAGCAACGAAACAGCTTGCGTATAAACACAAAAACAAAGAGTTAATTAAATTCATTAACACAGTGGAGGGGAAACGTAATGAACTTAATGGTAATTGAGCAAAACGGCCAACGAGTTTTAACAACACAACAGTTGGCGGAAGCATACGGAACGGACATGGAAAGAATTCAGGTTAATTTCAATCGTAATAAAGAGCGTTATAAGGAAGGGAAACACTTTATTCTTCTTCAAGGTGAGGAATTAAGACAATTTAAAGCCACTTATCAAATTGATAACCAGCTAAAGTTTGCCACAAAACTCTACCTTTGGACTGAAAAAGGCGCTTGGTTACACGCGAAATCACTCAACACCGACGAAGCGTGGGAAGCATACGAACGGCTTGTCGATGAATATTACAGCGTCAAGGAAAATGCAATCAATATTCAAATGTTAAGCCCGCAGTTGCAAGCATTGGTTTCATTGGAACTTCGGCAAAAACAGCTTGAAAAAGAGTTAGAGGAAGCCAAAAAGCAAGTGACCGCCGTTCAACACCGATTAGACAATATCGACCGCATTGACACGATCGGTGACCTTCGCCAGCGATTAAACCGAATGATTCAACGATACGCACATCAAAACGGTATCCCTTTCAACTACGCTTGGAAAGACTTCGTGCAAGCCTTCAACACAGCGTATAGAACGAACTTGGAGTTGCGCCGGCAGAACTACATTAACAAGACAGGGAAAGATGTTAGCCGTCCGCAGTTTCTTGAAGATATGGGGTTGCTAGAAGATGCAATCCGCGTTGCAGACAAAATGTTAAACAGGGAGGTAGCAATATGAACGTCCTCCCAGGCGATATGAAACGCGCTGCTGAATTGCTCGATTGCTGCGACTATTGCCTTGCCCGTGCTCGTGTGGCCCAGTTCGGGCGCGACTTGGACGAGGCGGAGAAATGGGTGAAAGAGTTCTTGCGCTGCAAACGCGACCTCGATGAATTGGTGCGGAGGAAAGAGGAGCACGACAAACTTCTCCAAGTCGTTGAGATGATGAAAGAACGTGGTATTGATATTGCGATCATTATGAGAAAGGGGAATGAACAATGAACGTTTGTTTCACTGCCAGTCGTTTATTGAAAGTTTCAGAGGTTCGTAGATTTTGCCAACAAGCGCGCGAAAATCAAGAGCTACTGTTGGCGGCCGAGCTGAAAGCGAAGGAGGAACTGTACAAACGCTTTTTGCAAAAAGAAAAAACGGCCAGTGCTTAACACCGGCCATCTAAAAATGCCCATCATACCAAAACCAATTTTACCATATTTCCTCCCCCGACAACAAGGCAGGCCTAGTGCCTGTCGTTAAAGGTGAGAGCGTTGCGCTGACTTTATCCCCCGGTTATCAACGTTCTTGCCTTTAGCGATGTGCACTAGCACATCAGCAGACCGAGCGGAGCGAGCGACGATCTCGAAAGAGGGAGCCGCGCCAAAATACATGTGACGGTCACGCCACGACGTCTGCTATCAATCTATCCGAAAGGAGGGACAAGTATGACAAAAGCAGAGAAAAAACTCATTCGGCTGCAGATCATTTCGTTGTTAGAACGATGCCAGGGCTGCCCGTATCATTCAACAACTAACGCCAGTATTCACGTTTGCCCAAGCTGTCCAATCGGGCAACGAATGCAAGCGCTTGGCCAAAAGATTTCCGGTGAAGAATTTGTCAGATATCGCAATTGGACAAAAGAAGAGGATGAATATCTTTGGAACAATCAACATTTACGACGCAAGGAGCTCGCAAAACATCTAGGTCGAACAAGACAGGCGGTGATAAACAGATTGGCTGAATTACGCAAACGAGGTGGTGTGACACATGCAAGTTGAGAATCCTTTTGTCTCCGATCGTCATCCGATTCGTGATCGAGAAGCTGTTGAGCCGAAAGTAGTCGGATACTGTGCCGGATGCGGTGAGGAAATTCATAAAGGTGATGAAATCATCGAACTTGGCGACGACATGATACACGAGAGATCATCTTGTGCATACGACTATTGCAGCAATATCGGGTTTCACAACACAGCTGGAGAATGAAAAACGCCTCACTGGGGGAGTGAGACGTTTCAAAAATAAACAGACGATTTCCTTAGAACAGCTACCTTCATCATAAAGGAATCGCCGCCAAAAATCAAATGGAGAGGAGATTAATGAGCAATGGTGATTACCTTCCAAAAGCTGATGTTAGCAAATTTTAAAAATCATGCGGCGTTGGAAATCGAATTTGGCGATATTACAAATATTCAGGGGCGTAATGGTGCTGGCAAGTCTTCAATCGGCGACGCTATCACTTGGTTACTTTACGGAACGGACATCATGGGGAACAAATTAGAGCCAAAGCCGATCGGTGAAGATGATGCAGAAACGAAAGTCGAGTTACTTTTGCAAGTTGATGATAAGCAAATTCTTCTTGGTCGCTCCCAAAAGAAAACAGCCAAGTATTACATCAACGAAGTTCCAGAAAAAGCAACGAAGTTTAACGAGCTGGTAGCTTCTCTGTTTGATAAGGATTTATTTCTGTCTTTATTCAATCCAACTTATTTCTTTACACAACATTGGCAGGAACAACGTAAACAATTGCTTCAATACGTGAGCGAACCATTCAATAAAGAAGTTCTTGCTGCTATGAGCAAAGTCAGAGCAAAACAACTCGAACCGGAACTCAAAAAGCATCCATTAGATGATGTTGAAAAAATTCACCGCGAGCGCTATCGGAAACGAGATACCGAATATGTGAGAGCAAGTGAGCGCGTCAAGACTCTCACAGAACAATTAGAGAAATACGGGGATAGCAGTTTAGATATTTCTGCTCTGCAAGTGGAACTGAAATCTCTGCAAGAAAAGCGTTTCAAAATTGATGAAGATTTACTTCCGCAACGTGAGATTCAGCTCCAACGTGCAGGGTTGGAAAAAGAAATCGAAATGCTGAAACAAAATATTCTGCGTCAAAAAGAAATTGCTGCACAAATCAAAGCAGAACCGATTCAAGAACATTGCCATACATGCGGCCAACCTTTGAATGACGAAGCAATCGAGAAAGTGAAAGCAAACAAGGCAGCTCGTTTAAAGAAGGAAGTTGAAACCGGCAAACGGATGGTCGAGAAATATAACGCTTTGGTGGAGCAGCTGAAACAAATACCAGTTGTTGAAATCCAGCCGATCGATACGACGGAAATTGATGCACGGATTCTTGAATTGAAGGGACAAATTCAGCAGCACTCACAAATTGAACAACTAAAACAAGAAATTGAATTAGCTAAACAACAGCTTGAAATTATTCGCCAGGAACGAAATGAGTCTCTCGCGCTAATCGATGCAATCAAAGAATTTCGCTCTAAACAAGCAGAGCTCATGGTTCAAAAAGTGGACAAGCTGTTTGAAAAAATTTCTGTCCGTCTTTATGAGGAACAGAAGAACGGTGAGCTCAGAGATACATTCGAAATCGAAATGGATGGCAAACCTTACAGCAAACTATCGACAGCTGAAAAAATCAAATGTGGCCTTGAACTGATTGAGGTTCTTAGTAAGCAGTCTGACGTGATTGCTCCGACGTTTATAGACAACGCAGAAAGCATTCTTTCCTTCATTAAACCATCTGGGCAGCTCATTGTTGCTCGGGTTGTTGATGCCGATCTTGAAATTAAAACAGTTTCTTTGAAGGAGGAAGTTGTAAGTGAGTAAAGAGTCAAAGGTTTTACAAAACAGGACGTCTATTTACTTTACGGTTCATTTGAATGAGAAGTTTTTTGTCTCCGGTTACAAGTCAAGTGAAGGTAGATACATCATATCTAACGGGTTATATGACAAACCTTATAAATTCGCTGAATTGGATAATGCAAGAGAAGCTGCTAACGCAGTGAACGGAAAAGTTAAAAAACATACCATCCACTATATAGAGACTGAGGAAATTGAGGAGGTATCTGTAAGTGAGTAAGCAAACACAATTGGCTCCAGTTAATACTCAAGCGGTAGTCGGCAATTTTACTCAAGCAGAATTGGATACGTTAAAAGCTACTATTGCACGCGGAACAACCAATGAACAGTTTGCTCTATTTGTTCAAACTTGCGTCAATTCGGGACTGAATCCATTTCTGAATCATATTCATTGCATCGTTTATAACGGCAAAGAAGGCCCGACAATGAGCATTCAAATCGCTGTTGAAGGAATCCTTTACTTAGCACGCCGGACAGAAGGTTATAAAGGCATAGACTGCCAGCTTGTTCATGAAAACGATGAATTCAAATTCAATGCGACAACAAAAGAAATCAAACATGAAATTGGTTTTCCTCGAGGCAAAGTTATAGGTGGCTATGCAATTGCGAAACGGGAAGGTTTTGACGACGTGATCGTCATTATGGAAGTGAATGAAGTCGAGCATATGTTAAAAGGCCGAAATGCTCATATGTGGAAAGAATGGTTCAATGACATGTTTAAAAAGCACCTAATAAAGCGTGCGGCAAAACTTCAATATGGCATTGAAATTGCGGAAGATGAACCTGTTTCTGGCAACACATTGGATACGACACCTTCTTATGAACCACGTCAACGAATTGATATTACTCCTAATACGAACATTGTTGAAGTGGATGAGGGTGAATTCATCGACCCGGAAGCTGAATCGAAAAAACTTTGGAGTGAAATTCACGAAAAACTGCAACAGTACGGCATGACAAAAGACGATCTGAAACAACTCATTATTAAGCATTTTAACAAGAAGCCGAATGAGCTAACGCTCCAACAACTCGTAGCTCTGTCAAAATTTATTGACCTGGAGCATCAAAATAGACAGTCCTCTGCACAAAAACAAGAGGTGTTTGATCCGGAAAATCTTCAAGTCTCATTCGATGAATTCGAGGAGAGCTTTGACATCGAATGATGGAATACCGCATCGCAATTCCACATTGCTACAAATGGATGGCTGCCGGGAACAAGAAGCTATACATCGAATACATCAAGGGATATATCAAGAGCAGCTATCCCGGCTTAAAGCCGAAGAGAGTGGAAGGACGATATGTGATTTGTGTCAAGGAATAGGAGGTGTTGAGCTTGGCAGACGTACAGCTCGAGAACGGATATACCAAAATTGCAAATAAGATTTTAGAACGCCTGGCGCTGACCAAGCTCAGCCCCATTCAATATCGTCTTATCTTTGTGATCTGGCGTTACACGTATGGATTTAATCGAAAAGAACATGAGTTTTCTCTTAGCTTTCTTGGAAAAGCGACAAATTACGATGAAAGGCAAATCAGGAGAGAGTTGCAAAAACTCGAGCAAAGAAAGATTATTTTTCAAAAAGTTTCTCCCGGAAAGCCTCGATTAATTAGTTTTAACAAAAATTATGACGAATGGATTGAAGATGAGACAGGGGGTAATTCTACCCCGGGTAATCTTCCCCCGGGTAAAACTACCCAAGGTACCCCGGGTAATCTTCCCCCGGGTGCTCCGGGTAATTCTACCCCCCAAGAAATAAAAAATATAAATAAAAATTTAAATAAAAATAATGATGATGATGATATAGGTGACGAAAATATGACACACGATTCTGCTTTTCAATTAATTGCTGATAGATACATTCAACGCAGAGGAAAAGGATTATCCATTTCACCTAAAGATGAAACGGCCATAGAAAAATTACTCCAGGAGAACATTCCATTAGATAGCATCTTGAAATTGATTGACAAAGTGTTTGATGAATACAAACCCAAATTCGATGGTGATGAAATAAATTCGTTTGAATATGTGAGAAAGGTAGTACTCAGCAAATATTACGAACAAAAAGGAGGCAATACTGCCGATGGCAACACGGTTCACAAACATCGCAGAGGTGTTAGCCGACCTGCAAAAGAAAGCAAGTCTTATGAGCAAATCCTCCGAGAAGCCGAAGCAGCCCGAAAAGCCTGGGGAGGATGAATACGAATGTTCGCAATGCAAAGATACGGAATTCATTTTCTATAGAGACGAGCAAGGCTATGAATTCGCAAAACCGTGTGAATGCCGGGAAAGAAAAGCGTGGAAGCGTCGGTTCAAACAGGCGCTCATTCCGGATGAGTTTATCCATTCGAATTTTGAAAATTTCAAACGATCGGCGCGGTATCAGCAAGATATGTACGATGCGACCATTAGCTACCTAAACGAATTCGCTGTTACTAAACACGAGGACGGCACGATAAAGAAAATTATGCCTAACAAAAATTTAGGGTTTATCGCTGTCGTGGGAGAGCAACGGCTTCGAGAGTTACCGGCTGGCGAGCGAGCAGAAGCAAAGAGACAGCATAACAACTTCGGCGTCGGTAAAACCCATTTACAAATCGCACTGGCTAAACGGCTCATTAAGGACGGATTCAATGTACTCGTCGTTTCAGATGTTACATTCATGGACGAGCTTATCCAAGCCAAGATGATGAACGATGAGGGCGAAACACTCAATAAGCTTTTGCACAGTGCCATTTATGCGGATGTGCTCTTCTGGGATGATATCGGAAAAGCCAAATGGAGTGAGGCAAAAGAAGCGTTGTACTACCAAATCATCAACGAGCGATACAGAAAACAAAAACCGATTGTCTTTAATAGCAACGAAGATCGCGGAACATTGAGCGAAAAGATCGGATATGCTGCGGCAAGTAGATTGATAGGACAATGTGGTTCGTACCTTCTTGAAGTCGAAGGGGAAGATTTCCGATTGAAAAACAGCTAAACAAGGGAGATCGGAAAAATGGCGAGGGTAAATATAGGCGATTGGGTTTATTATGTCGGGGTTTACGAGGCATTAGAGGGGGCAATGGGATATGTTGAAAAAATCGACGGCGGTGAGTGTAGTGTTATTTTTACCGTCGATCCAAAAGGAAAGCCAATTTTTATGCGAAAACATTTGCCGATTAGTTATGTGATACCGGCAACTAATACGCAACCATTAACCGAGCAATCGTTTGAGGTTTTGATGGATTTAGCGCTGGCAACGAGGGATTTTGAATGGTGCAGACAGCTAACGGAACAATACAAGCGCGTGACGAAAGCGGGGGTCTAACATGCGCGAAGTAAAAATCGAAGAGACAAATGCGATGTATTTAGGCACGGGATTGTATCTTTTTGAAGCGCAACAGCTAACGCCAGAAGAAAAAGCGGCGTTTGAACGGGAAATGGCCGATTTCCGACGCCGGCTTCGTGAAGCGAAAGAACGGTTGAAACAGGAGGTGTGTTGCTGATGGGCATCCTCTATGAAAAGGTTCAGCTTACGCAAGAACTCAAACGTCAAATCATGATTCGCCAGCTGTTAGACATGGGCATCACAGAGCATCAAGGTCAATCCATTTATGACTTGGACTACTACACGTTACGTCATGTGCTTGCGATGCAAAAACTAAAAGACTAACACGCTCGAAATCTTCAAATTTTAGCCCGTATGGCGTTTTTCTTGCGAGGGTAATAGAAAGTATCCCAGAACGAGAAAAACGCCGTACAGGGGGAATATGGGTGTTTAACGTGATTTATTGAAAGGAGCGATGAAAATGGATTTGTTTAAACTGTTTGAACTACAACGCCAGCTGGATGAGCATATCGAAAAAGAGCATCCGCGGAAACCTGGCGAAGATCGGTTAGCAAAGAAAATCCTTGCGTTGCAAGTGGAGCTTGGAGAGTTGGCAAATGAGTTGCCAGAAGTGTTTAAGTTTTGGAGCAATAAGAAAAACAATCGTGAAAAAGCCTTAAAAGAATACGTGGACGGCCTGCATTTCATTTTATCAATTGGAATGGAGTATAGCTACAGATATGGGGAATGGCTACCTATCAATTTATCGTTACCATCTGAACTAACACCAATTGAGTATAAGGACATCACAAAACAATTTAATTATATGTTCCAACAAGTAGGTTATTTTTACGATTGTGTTGCTGATTGTGAGATAGCTTGCGATTCTGAAACAGAAGAACAGTATGAGCAGTTATTCAGAATGTTTATCGGGCTGGGACAAATGCTCGGCTTCACATGGAAGGAGATCGAGGAAGCTTATCTGCGAAAAAACGCCGTCAATCACCAGCGTCAGGAGAGTGGTTATTAATGCGGCGAAAAGATTTCTTGATTTGCCTTAAACGAATCTCCGGAAGAGGAACAATTTGCTACGGTACGCTTTTTCGGGTGAAAAGAACGAAAAACGGCTTGGTTGTTGTATGTGACAAATGCGGTGCGGAGCATACAGTGAGGGAAATCGAGCATGGCGACTAAATACGGTTCTAAAAAAGTGGAAGTGGACGGATATACATTCGATTCAAAAATCGAAGCAAAATACTACGAGCAGCTGAAATGGCTGCTCGAACATAAACAAATCAAAGGATTCCGGCTCCAGCCGAGATATACACTGCTCGAATCATTCAAGAAAAACGGCAAGACCTTCCGCAAAATTGAGTACATCGCCGATT
This sequence comes from Parageobacillus genomosp. 1, assembly GCF_000632515.1. Classification (GTDB taxonomy): domain Bacteria; phylum Bacillota; class Bacilli; order Bacillales; family Anoxybacillaceae; genus Saccharococcus. The sequence continues at coordinate 3,111,941 of NZ_CM002692.1, read as the reverse complement.
TCGAAGTGAAGCATTTAGACAACAGTATCGAAGTCGTTGACGTGAAAGGATTTGAAACGCCTGTATTTTCAATCAAACGCAAGCTATTTGAAAAGCTATATCCAGATCATCGCTTATCAATCGTTACATACAGCAAGAAATACGGCGGATGGATTGAGCTGGACAAGCTCAAAAAGTTGAGAAGGGAAAGCGGAAAGAAGGGATGACATGAACCAGCTGACGATTTTCGATTTTGTCGATGTTGAAAAGGTCGATGACATCGTACTGAGAAGGATACAGAGCGCTTTTCCCGGATGGGAAGTGCTTGGATATATGAAAGACTGGGAATGGGGAACAAGAGATGATTATGCAGCGATCATTAGGCGTGGCGATGTGTACAAATGGGTCCGTGTAGAGTTGTATCACGATGGCCGTTCCCGCGCTGGATATACAGAGCGTGCGGATTTCGAACTGCATTGGTTCGACTGGTACGAGAAAAAGGGAAAACATTGGGTATGGCGATCGCTTGAGGATAGGGAGCGAGTGTTTGAGATTGCAAGGCAAAACATGAGATGAGCAGGATGGCAGCCTTGTCATTTATGAATAAAAACCCTAGTACCAATTGGAACTCTAGATGATAATTCTAGAACATCATGATTAAACATTCTAATACATCCATGTGAGACATTCTTACCGATTGAAGCTGGGTTATTTGTTCCGTGTATACCGTAATGAGGTCTTGACAATCCCATCCAAAGCACCCCAAATGGTCCGCCGGGATTACGTTGTTTATTGATAATCGTGTATGTCCCAGAAGGTGTTGGTGTCAATATTTTTCCAACTGCAATTGGGTAAGCTTTTATAAGCCTGTTTCCATCAAAAAGTTTTAATTGATGTTGTGATGTAGATACGTCAATCCATTTCACCATGAAGAACAACTCCATTTTTTTGAATATTGTATGAAGTAACCCAGGCATTTGTTAATTAATAGGAATTGATTGAACAGTTAAAAAGAAAAGAAAGCAAAACTGCTTAATGAACAGTTCGAAGAAACTGTAAAAGAAGGTGAAAAAATTGCTGCAAGGGATTTGCGTTGACACAGGCATAACAACGGTCCTTGAAAAAGGGAAAAAGTATTTTCTCTTCTCAAATGGTCCCGATCATTATTATGTTTCAAAACTTCCAAAGGCAAGTGCCCATCAGGGATGTTTTCATAAATCCTTGTTTAAGCTTGTCCAAGAAGATGAATGGCCGCCGGAGCCGGATGCACACTCTATTCCTGCATTGGACAGTTCAAAAATCTATGCAGCCAAGCTCGTTTGGAGGAAACGCGGATACAAACATATCGCGCTAGGGACGTATTATTTACAGCCGGTAGGGACACATGCGTATGTTTACCGCGATAAACAATTAAAAAAGTGTGTCGGCTGCTTTCCGTTACACTGGTTCGAGGGCTTTAGAGAAGTAAACGCGGAAGAAAATGAAACGAATGAGGTCGTTTTTGAAACAGAAGTGCTTGAATGTGAAACAAAAGAGAAAAAGCATGAAATATTCGAGCAGATGAGTATCTTCGATTTTGTTGAGTGAGGAGGAGAACAAAGTTTTATGCGAATACCTATGAAGCATCGATTAAAGATATGGCCAGAGTATTTCGAAGCGGTGCGATCAGGAAAAAAGACATTTGAAATTCGGAAAAACGATCGTGGTTTTCAGGTGAATGATTTGCTCTTACTTCAAGAATATAATCCGAAAACGCAAGAATATACAGGGCGGGAGCTACTTGTTGAAGTTACCTATATTACCGATTTTGGTCAGCCAAAAAATCAAGTTGTGATGAGTATAGTTAAGGTTTAGGAAACAAAATAAGCATTGTGTTGCCCTAGTTATTCAATAAGTAAAGAAAAAAGGACAGATCTATATGATCCATCCTTTAAAACTTTTAAACGGACTCTAGATTAGTAACCACCAAAACCACCAAAGAAACAACTACATCCAACAATAATTAAAAGGATAAACAGCACCACAATTAAAGCAAAGTTTGATCTAAAGCCAAAGCCATCTGACATTTTGTAAACCTCCTGTTTTAAAAGGATAGTACATCCTATGTAAAACATAGCGAGCCTGTATAAGACAAACAGCCCAGGTAATGAAAAAATGATGAATCAGTTTAGCATTTTGTTGACACGGACGGTGACATGATGTGAATCAGGGGCAGAAGAAGCAGAAGAACACATTTAGGAAATAAAATGACAGGTGTGTTGCCTTGGATGCAGAGGGGCCAAGGTTATAGGCTTAAAAAGGAACAAGGTCATGATTAGTGGGCAGTTATTCAATCAAGTAAGGTGGATTGACCTTGTTCCATTAAGATTATTTCCACATTGAAGTGTTTGATACAAATAAAAAAAGCCAGGACTTCTCCCGGCCAAAAGGGATGAAGGTAAAATATCGTTCCTCGATTATATTATACACGGGAGGGGTCCGAGTGGGCAAACGGTATTATCAACTGTCTTTTTTGCGTGATACGGACGGAGAAAAAACAAAAGAAGCAGTCGAGGCAGCACTTGAAAAATATCGCATGTATATGTTGACGGTTCCGGACGAATTTCTGCCACGCGTGACGCAAACGTACTCTCTCGTGCCGCCAAGCAACACGAATGCTTTTCATTCATCTACAGAAAGCGCGGCGATCAAAAAAGCGGACTTCGAACGAGAACGCGATGAGTACATGGAGAGAATACGCCGCGCGGTGAATAAACTAAGTGCAATCGAAAGGGAAGTAATCATTAAACGACACATGTCTTTAGAGGAACCACGTGATTATGATATCTATAATGAAATGGGAATTAGCGAAGCAACATTTTATCGTATCCTTGAGAAGGCGTTTTATAAACTGGCTTTTGCTTTGCGTATTGAAGTGTATAAAGAGGTGAAAAGTGAGGTGACTTCACATGAATTTTGTGCAGCCGATTCGTGGTGCAGAAAAGGTTGATCTACTCTATCATGCATTACACAAACTTCTTGACGGTACCATCACTCAGCAGTTTTCGTACAAAATTACACTGTTTTTCCAATAACACAATAAGTTTTTTTGAAAACTTCACTTTTCTTTGCATAATTTATTTCAATCAATCCACATTATCTAAAGAAAAGGTGATATATGAATTTTGTTAGGAGGGTTATTATGGGAATTTTAAGCGGTAATCCAAAAGAAGAACCGATGCACTACGGAGAAGTATTTGGTGTATGGTCGTATTTACTGACAGCTAAAGGATTATTAGCCGGATATCAAACATTACTCAACCATACAGGTGATGAGGATTTAAAAAGTTTTATCCAGGATAGCATTGAAAACGTTCTAAAACCGGAAATACAAGAAACAGAAAACTTGTTAAAAGAAAATGGAATAGCACTTCCGCCATCACCGCCAGAACGGCCAAAAGCATGCTTGGAAGATATTCCTGCAGGTGCGAGATTTACTGACCCGGAAATTGCTGCAATGCTTAGTAAAGATATTGCAGCCGGTTTAGTGGCATGTAGTACAATTATGGGGCAGTGCATCAGGGAAGATATTGCTTTAATGTATGGTCAATTTCACATGAAAAAAGCGCAATATGGTGCTAAATTGCTTAGAATGAACAAAGAAAAAGGTTGGCTAATTCCACCGCCGCTCAATGTGAAAAGTTCGGATTGTTAACCTAAAAGCTTGCGATAACGCAAGCTTTTTACTTTTTTGTATCTACAGAATAATGTTCTTTTGATTTGGACACATTAAAATTAACAATTATTAAAAGGAGGTGAAAACCGTGTTAAAAAAAATTCTCCATTCACTTTGTGCTCTATCAGTTACATTAATGCTTTGTGGAATAGCTGTTTATGCTCAAAATAACAACATTGACATCGATAACAATACAAGCAAAGTAACTCACACGGCTCAAAATGCGGACGTTGCTGATAACGATGGTGATAATGATGACGATACAGATTGGGGTTGGATTGGTTTAGTTGGTTTAGCAGGACTGTTAGGGTTAAGAAGAAGAAATGACAGAAGAGATTAAAACCGATACAATGAGATGGGAATGAGCGAGAGCAAGTGAAAGCACGGGCTTTTTTATAAGTTAACATTCATATTGCGAATTGAAGTGTATAAGGAAGAGGCACCTGTATAGGTGTCTTTTTGTTTGTCGTGATTTGTCGAATTAAACAAAAAGGACTATTATTTTGTTTGGAGAAGAAGTTTATTATAAAATATAATCGTTTTTTACATGTGCTAACCGTCCTTTTCGTGAATAAATTGGTATAAATTATGGCAATAATTTGGAAAAATACATATCACGAAAGGAGGTAGGCACATGGGAAAGGTCTATTATTTAAGGGGGAAGGCGGGGAGCATGACAACAATCAGTCCAGTTAGAACGGTTACAACAATACAAAATGTTGCAAAGACTTTTCTTGCATTTGAACCAATGACACATAAAAAACTGCAGAAGCTATGTTACTATGCCTACTCATGGTATTTAACGCTTTACAAGGAAAAGCTGTTTGATGAACATTTTGAAGCTTGGATTCACGGTCCTGTTTCACCAGCATTATACAGCGAATATAAACAATATGGGTGGAAAGAAATCCCTAAAGTCGATGAAGTTCCAGAAGATATTTTGATGAATGAGGATGCGTATTCGTTAATTACAGAAGTATATAATTCTTATGGTCACTTGTCTGGAGACGATTTGGAATATCTCACTCATCAAGAAGATCCGTGGCTGGTCGCAAGAAATGGACTTCCGGAGTATGCTCCATCCAACGCAAAATTAAATGATCAGGTTATTGTAAATTACTATCAAAAAGTGTTTGAAGAGGGACAAAATGACTAAAGAAAATCCTTCGAAAAAACCTGGAAAGAAATCGTGGGGTATTCCAAAACAACCCTCTACGGGGAATGAAAAAGATGGTAAAAAGCATTTTTTAACACAGGAACAATTAGAAAGTCTCCAGAAAAAGCACCAAGATAAGGTGCGTTTTTCTTTTATTTATTTCAACCGGGAGCATGAATTATTTACATGTGGAAAAGCACCAGACGGTTGGTTTCTTGTACTTTTTGATAACTTAAAAGAAATATCTAAACTAACCAAAAATGAATTTCTTTTTAATCAAAGGTACAAAAATCATTATGATACTCATCAGCATGATTGGGATAGACAAGATAAAACAAGGTACTATCCCCTTCCTAAGGGTATGTTTGAACAAATTAAAGATGATTGTTGGCAGTTTAGGCTGTCGTCTTCAAATGGTCGTGTTCATGGATTTATGATTGAAAACGTGTTTTATATTGTCTGGTTAGATCCACATCACAATTTCTATCCTGATGAAAGATTTGGTGGAGAGCAGTATTTTGATGCTCCATTAACACCATATCAAGAATTAGAGATTGAATATGAAAGGTTAAAAGAACAAAATGCCAGCTTGGAGGAAGAAAAAGAAGAGCTCTATCAGATGTTAGAAGAGTACGAAGAGAAATTAAAAGAGTATGAGAAGAAACTAAATGATAAGGTTTCATAAATGAATGACAGAAAAATGAAGGAAAAATGACGGAAAGATGACAGAATATTTTGTTTCGGACATGTTATGATGATAACGTGAGATATATTGAAGCAGGGCGTCACCCGATCGGGTGACGTTTTTGTTTTAAGCTCCGTTAAATAATGTTGTTGATTTTCTTATTCGACTACGGGGCAGGTTAGTTCAATAAGAACCTAAATTATTCACAGAGATTAAAGGAGGATTTTTTGCTAAAATTAAAAAATGTATAAATGATAAAAACGAACAAGGTAAAACAACTTGGGCGCTAAGGGGTAATGCCCTTTTGTTATAAGTTATAAAGAATTGAGAGGTTTTTATGTATGAAAGAAAAAAATGAGTCTTTTCGTAATTTGAATTTTCGAGATAAGCTCGTAGTTATAACAGCAATTAGTTTACTAATTACTTTTGCTCTTGTTGTTGTGATAGGCAGTTTTTTCTTTGGAATATTTGGTTTCTTCAAATTAATAGGTGTAGAATATGATTCCACGAAATCCCTTATTCTTTTTATTTGTTTGCTTTTTCTATTAGGAACTATAACAGATATTTTATCTAAGATTCTTAATGTTATAATTCCAATGCTTGGTTTAAGGAAGTGGACTTTGCTTATAATTACAGGTCTAATCGATATTTTCTTTTCTTGGATAACCATTTATACTGTCGATGAGTTAATGCATAGCATAACCCTGTCTATAATGGCAGAGTTACTTTTTGCTTTCTTATTATTTATGGCTGAAGTAGCTTTGTTTAGGGAAAAACCAAAGAGTAAGAGTGCTAATAAAACATCTCACTAACGTAATATGATCAACTAATGGATGCGATAGTTGAACAAGACATACAAAACACACAGGAACGTCTGTCCAAATGACAGGCGTTTTTATTTTGCTCTGGAGTGATGAACATGAAAAAACGGAAGAAAAAACGAAAAGAGAAATTGAGTTGGCGGGATTGGTTGGACATCATGGGTGTGACGCGGCCGACATACAAAAGAGTGCGTGGGGCGATTAGGAGGAAATGACACTTAAACTTTCGTGCGCCATAACATGACACCAGTGACATATACTGAAATCAAACTTCAAAAATCCATGGTATATACTCTCGCCTTGGCGAGCGTGCATACCGCTTTAATTTCTATAACACTTTCGGCGCCGTGGCCAATACAATGTTTGGTCGTCATCGGCGCGACGACAGTTGTCGAGATTTGACGAACTAATAATGTAGGAAAATGCCTCCTTTTGTCGAATTAATCGATTAAAGGAGGGTGCTAGCTAAATGACTGTTGTATTAGCATACACTAACCGATACATGTCTGTAATTATGTCAGATGATAGAATTAATTATGGACGGCATCAGGAATTTGGTTATATCGACGGTATCACAAAATTAATCGAATTGCCTAACATGGGTTGGGTAAGTGGTGCAGGGTTATCCGATTATTTGGATAAACTTAAAAATTCATTAGCTAATTTAGAACTGACAAATACTGATGAAATAAAAGAAGTTTATAAAAAAGTCATTGAAAAATGTAAGGATGAAGATCCTGACTTTGCAGATGATATAGATGAAAGCGTTGCTGTAGTATCGTGGATAAGCACCGACTCTAAAGAAATATTTTTTAGAGTTGGGGTACTTTCAGCAAAACACTTCGGAGAAAATCTTATGATCTTGCAAAATGGATATATTTTTATTGCTTATCCGGGTGACTACTTGGATAACCCTATAAAGGCCGAAACTTTAGAAAAGAAATATAACTTACATATTGGTGAAGAATTAGACTTTTATAGTATTCTAAAAAATATGTTTGAAATATTTAAAGAAATCGCGTTAGACTCTAATTATGTTAGTAACAATTGCGATGTTGGAATTCAAGTTTTACAACAAGATGGAATTTATAAACTAAAGATAAGTGGGGATATTTTTGATCTTTTAAATAAAGTAAACAATAATAAACTTGATACAGAATTTGAAGTCGTAAATGTTTTTAATTTTTTCTAGTCAGCACCTTCTTTAGGTGCTTTTTTATTTGGAGTGATTTTATGCCGAGCTGAAGAAGCTTTGTTCCTTACTCTCTGCGACAGTCATTGCAACAGAAAGGCGGTAAAAGAGGATGGAGGATTCAGGAATACAAATAAAATATAAAAATAACCGAGAAGTTAGTGCTTACATCCTCACAAGCACCATGGAAAAAGCTTGATAAAAGCAAGAAGACCTTACGCAGTTCATTGTAAGGTCTTCTTTTTATATTTTATTTACCTGGAGGATTAACCTCGTCTTTTATCTAGACGAGATCAATCTCCACCAGGTATTCCCTAATTTTTTGAAGTTATTTGTATTTTCTTCGTTTTAGCTTTTCAATCCATTTTTTAATGACGTTCCAGAAGCGAGGAGAAATACAGTCTGCCAAAACACGAGAAATAACATTCACTATAATATCAATAATCATGGTCATTCCCTCCTAGGGGAATACCTAGGGAGACCATTACACGATATATGATATGCAAGAAAATTGGAAAGTATCCCATACCCTTAAAAATTTAGAATGATATCCTCAAAAAAAAGACAAAATAGCCGAGGGGCATTATATCGATATGTTCGATTGGTTAAGGAAGGAAAGATATGAGCATCCGGGCAACGGGTGCTTTTTATTTGAAGGAGGAATAACATGCCTTTGGATAAGCCTAGCGCTAGGATTTGTCACGGCTTAAAATCTACACCTCAAACACCGAGACCACCTAAACCACAATCGCAAATGTGCGAACATAAGTCTGAAAAGAAATGTGATCACTGGTATCGTGAATTTAGAGTGGAAGGTACCAATGGTAAAGTGAGTAGAGTCTTTTTCTACTGTCAAAAATGTTTAGACATACAGATTAAAAACATTGATTAAACGAATGTAAGCACTCAATTGGGTGCTTTTTTATTTGGAGGGACAAATATGTCTTTGTGTGAACATAAGTATGTTCATTACGATTGCAAGAAAAGCCAAAAGTATTTTGTGATCACTGGCATGACGGAATGGACGAGGATTGATTATTTCTTTTGTGAAAAATGCCTGGACGAGAAAGAAAAGCGGAAACACGAAGTAAGCAGGGATAGACCGGAGTGGTTTTAATGAATAGCCACCAATACTACGACAAATACAAACGGAATAAAGAAGCAAAGAAATTCTACAACAGTACAGCATGGCGTAAGTGCAGGGAATACGTGCTTAAACGAGATAACTATCTATGTCAACAGTGTCTAAGAAAAGGAATCATTAAGCCTGCCGATGTGGTTCACCATAAAGAGCATCTACAAGACCATCCTGAAAAAGCGTTGGACCCAGAAAACTTGGAGAGTCTTTGCAACGCCTGCCATAACGAAGAGCATCCGGAAAAAGGCGGAGGAAAAAAGAAGGCGAAGGAAAGAAGAAAGATACGAGTGATTGAATCAAAAGCTAATCGAGAAATGACCTGAAGAGGTGATGAATGATGCTAAGACCAAGTGATTTGCTGGTTCCCTATTCTAAATGGAGAGAGATAAATCCTGAAGAATTAACAAATGAGGAACGTGAATGGTATCGCGAATGGGAGTCCCATGATTTATCAGTTTCGCCAATGAGCGATGAAGAAAGAAAACTTATAAGGTACGGTCATTACCTTGGGTGGTTTGCGGCTAAAAACAAAAAGCAATAGCCCCCTACCCCAAAAAAGTTGGGACAAGGGGTCGCCAGACCGGCCGCGCCCCCTTCGTTTCGCGCGCGGATGAATTCCATACGCGAGGGGGGGTATAAAACAAGGAGGGGAGGTGGTGAGATGGACAAGGAAACCATTAAACCGAAGAAGATCATCAAGAATAAAGAGGCGAAGAATTTGTTCCAGATTCTCATCCAGGAACTAGAGAAGGAGAACAACCTCAACGACCGGACCCTCATGATCGTGGATAACATCGTTCTCTTGGAACAACTCAAGCAGGAGCATATGAAGGACATCAAGAAACGCGGTGTTATGGAACTCTTCAAAAACGGCTCTCAGGAAATGTTCCGGGAGAACAAGTCGGTTGACAAGATCCTGAAGATCGTTGAGCAGCAGCGGAAGCTTCAAGCTGAACTGAAATTAACACCAGCCTCCGAGAAGAAAATCGCGGAGGTGGTGGAAGTGGATGATTTTGAAAGATTCTAATGTCATATTGACGAAACCATCAGAAAAACTGTTAACCACTTGGTACGCGGAACAAGTGGTGAAAGGGAAGATCATTGCAAGCAAAAAAGTAAAATTGGCTTGCAAGCGACATTTAAAAGATTTAAAACGGCAAGGCAAAAAAAATTTCCCCTGGATATTTGATGAGGAAAAAGGGCATCGTCCGATTAAATTTATCGAAGCTTTTTGCCGTCCATCCAAAGGAAATTTTCAACGTCTAGTTGTACAAGCATGGCAGCATTTTGTCATTGGGTCCCTTTATGGATGGGTTCATAAAGATACTGGTTTAAGGCGCTTTCGGGAGGGCCTTATTTTTATTGGACGGAAAAATGGTAAGTCCACCATAGTGTCCGGGTTAGCGAACTACGGTTGCTCAAAGGATGGAGAAAAAGGTGCTGACGTTTACCTTCTTGCTAACAGCATGAAGCAAGCAAGGGTAATTTTTGATGAATGTCAGAAAATGATTAGGGCATCTCGTTTATTGTCCAAACATTTTCGCGTGCTACGAGATGCCATTCACTACGACAAGACGTTTTCCAAGATAGAGCCGCAGGCGTCCGATAGCGAGAAATTAGACGGCTTGAATGCGCATCTTGCTATCTTTGATGAAATTCATGAGTACAAAGACTATAAACTGATCAACGTGATAAAAAACTCAACTGGTGCACGCAAACAACCGTTAATACTCTATATCACTACAGCTGGTTATCAACTCGATGGACCGTTAGTTGATTATTACAGCAAAGCGGCGGATGTGCTCGAGGGCGTCATTGAAGATGAACGCTCTTTTTATTTTATTGCAGAGATTGATGAAGGCGATGATATTGAAGATCCGAAAAATTGGATTAAAGCGAATCCGAATATTGGAGTTACTCTCGACTTGGATACGCTTATTGAAGAGTGGAACGCTCGAAAGCACATTCCAGCCGAGCGAAACGACTTCATTACGAAACGGTTAAACGTCTTTGTGAAGTCAGATGAACAATCATTTTTGGATTATGAGGTTATTAAACGGAATGATAAGACGATAAACATCGAAAAACTAGTGGGAATGCCTTGCATCGGTGGTTTTGACCTTTCTCAAACAGAAGACTTCACGAGTGCATGTCTTGAATTTTGGTTGGATACAGGGGAGATTTTTGTTTTATCTCATTCGTGGATTCCGAGAAAAAAGGTGATAGCTGATAACGAAAAAATTCCATACTACGAGTGGGAGCAAGAAGGACTTTTAACAATCTGTGAAGGCGAATATGTGGAATATGAAAAAGTTTTGAATTGGTTTATAGATCAATCCAAAAGATTCCGCATTGAACTGATTACCTACGACCCTGCAAATGCTTTCCGTTTAGTGAAAGACCTTGAACACCACGGGTTTAAAACAGAAGTGGTAAGGCAGGGTGCCATCACATTAAGTCCAGCGTTGAAAGATGTGAAGGAATTATTCTTAGACGGAAAAGTAATCTTCAACAATAATAGACTTTTCCGTTGGTACATCAATAATGTGAAGCTGGTAGAAGATCGCAACGGCAATTGGCTGCCAACAAAGCAAAATAGATACCGTAAAATTGATGGTTTTGCGGCTTTTTTAAACGCCCACACGGAAGTCATGAAGAGAATGACTGCACCTAAAGGTAATGGGAATATTAGCGTAATTACGATGAGTGACTTGCTTAAATGACCCTAGAAAGGTGGTGATAAATTGAAATGGTATAGCCGATTAAAATTTGCAGTTAAATCCGCCATAACAGCATGGAAAAACTACACATCTTCATCCGACTTTTCTCGTTGGCTTGGCCGTACATTTTGGGGAATTGACAACTCCACTTTGGCTACTAACGAGACAATTTTTAGCGTGATCACCAGACTGTCTAACAGTTTGGCCGTGTTGCCGTTAAAGCTGTATAGAAAATATGATCTTGCCTTCAATCAGGCAGCGGATGTCCTGATTAACTCACCCAATCCGAATATGACGTCGTTTGAGTTTATTAGGTTGTTAGAAACAGTAAGAAATGAAAATGGAAACTCTTATGCTCTAATTGGACGTGATATACGAGGTCAAATAGAGCGACTTACACCAATAGATCCGGCTTATGTAGAGCCCGTGATTGAGGTAGATAGCGGTGAATTATGGTATCAAGTGATCGGGAACAATGGTACTTACTATTTTCATAATCTCGACATGCTCCATTTTAAGCACATTGTCGGAGCTGGAGGACTGAAAGGAATTAACCCTTTAAAGGTTTTAACGAATACCACTGATTTCGATAAAGCGGTCCGCGAGTTTAGCTTAAAGGAAATGCAGAGCGCTCCGAATTCATTTATTTTAAAGTATGGAGCAAACGTGAATGATGAGAAGCGGCAACAAGTGATTGAGGATTTTAAGAGATTTTATCGAGATAACGGCGGGATTTTGTTCCAAGAACCGGGTGTGGAGATTAAGGAAATTGAGCGCAAATTTATCGCTGCGGACGTTTTCACATCCGAGCGCATCACGAGGGCTCGGGTGGCGAATGTCTTCAATATTCCGGTAACAATGCTCAATGATACAGAAGGTCAAAGCTATTCCAGCAATGAACAATTGATGCAAATGTTTGTACAGCTCACATTAATGCCGATTGTACGGCAATATGAGCAAGAATTTAATAGAAAATTGCTTACATCAGCCGAAAGACAGGCTGGTTTTTATTTTAAATTCAACGTAAATGCTTTATTACGAGGGGACATGGCAGCTCGGGCAGAGTACTATACAAAAGGTATTCGTTCGGGTTGGCTTAAACAAGATGAGGTTAGACAGTGGGAAGACTTGCCACCTATGGGTGGTAATGCTTCTAAGCTTTGGGTAAGTGGAGATTTGTATCCAATCGATATGGACCCTGCACAAAGAAAAGCATCAAACCAAAAAGAAGAAGGTTAATTAACTTTTTTGCTTTGAAAGGGGGTGAAAAAGGGTGAAAATGGCGCAAAAGAATAAATTTTGGGAGATAAAAATGTCTGCTGATGGGTCTAATTCGGCGGACATTTTCATTTATGGCGATATTGTGAGTTACCAATGGGATGAAACAGATACGTCTGCCGCAAGCTTCAAAAAGGAGTTAGATGATGCAGGTGATGTGGACACTATCAATCTTTACATCAATTCCCCTGGCGGAAGCGTGTTTGAAGGAGTCGCTATCTACAACATACTCAAACGTCATAAAGCAAAAGTCAATGTCCATGTTGATGCTTTAGCCGCATCCATCGCAAGTGTCATCGCAATGGCGGGTGACACTATTTTTATGCCCAAAAATTCCATGATGATGATCCATAATCCTTGGACTTGGGCATACGGAAACGCCGCAGAATTACGAAAAGTTGCGGATGATCTAGATCGTATTGGTCAGTCTGTCAAGCAAACATACCTGCAAAAAGCTGGGGACAAGCTGACCGAGGAAAAATTGCAAGAGATGCTTGACGCGGAGACGTGGCTCTCGGCTGATGAGGCTTATGAATACGGTCTGTGTGATGTCGTATTAGAAGCAAGCCAGATCGCTGCTTCTATCAGCGATGAATGGTTCTCTAAGTATAAAAATGTCCCAAAAGAACTGAAAAATCAGGTGAAAAATCAGCAAAAAACGGTCATTTCAGCCGAAGAAATGGCAAAAAGACGGCAAATTGCGGAAGAATCAAAGGCAAATTTAGCTTATATCAACACTATTTTAGGAGGAATGTTAGGATGAAAACTCTTTATGAATTAAAACAAAACTTAGCCACGATTGGCCAACAGCTTCAAAAAGTTGAAAATCAATTAGCAGAAAAAGCGGTGGATCCAAACGCTACGATGGAAGAAATTCAAGCGCTTCAAAAGTCTCGTGATGATTTAAAAATGCGTTTTGAAGTCATTAAACAACAACATGATGCGTTAGAAGAGGAGCAAAAAGCGAAATTTCAAGCGCAATTAGCAGCTCAGAAGGACTTAAATTCGGTTGATGATCCAAAAGAGCGCATTATTAAAGCAAAAGCGGAACTGATTCGCGCTACGATGCAAGGAAAACCAGTTCCTGCTGATGTCCGTGCGGCATTAGGTGACCGGAATACGACTGGCGGTGAAAAATTCTTACCAAAAACCCTTTCCCAGGAGATTTTGACAGAGCCATTTGTAAAGAATCCGTTGCGTGAAATTTCGACTGTTACGCAAATTACAAATTTAGAAATCCCGAAATTAAGCTTCACCCTCGATGATGACGATTTTATTGCCGATACGGAGACCGCGAAGGAATTGGAAGCTACGGGTGATGTGGTTACTTTCGGTCGTCATAAGTTTAAAGTGTTTGCAGGCATTTCTGAAACAGTTTTGAATGGCTCTGACTCAAATCTTGTAATGCATGTAGAACGTGCACTTCAATCCGGTGTGGCTGCGAAAGAGAAAAAAGTCTCATTCACTACAACTCCAAAACAGGGAGAAGAACACATGTCTTTCTATACTTGCGGCATCCAGGAAGTGACTAGAGAAAATTTATATAAAGCAATTAAAGCTGCGATTGCTGATTTACACGAGGATTACCGTGAAAATGCAAAAATTGTTATGCGTTATCAAGACTATTCTGATATGATTGAAACCCTTGCAAACGGAAACGCAACACTTTATACGGCACAACCGGAACAAATTCTAGGAAAACCGGTTGTATTCTGTGATTCTGCCGTAAATCCTGTGGTTGGTGATTTTAGCTATTCTCATTTCAACTATGATTTAACGGTGCTTTATGATCGGGATAAAGATGTGAAAACAGGTATTGAACTATTTGTAATCACTGCATGGTTTGACCATCAAATTAAGCTAAAATCGGCCTTCCGAATCGCAAAAGTAGCACCTCAAGCTTAATAGATTGAGGGTATGAGCAATGGACCTCTCGTTAGATGAGTTGAAGAACTACCTACGTATCGATGGGAGTGAGGACGATGCGCTCCTCACTCTTCTTATTGATGGCGCAAAAGAATATCTGGCGAATGCCGGCGTCCCTGAATCAGACAGCTCGCTATACAAGCTGGCTGTCATGCTGTATGTGGCACTTCATTACGAGAATCGTGATCCGAGCGCGAAAATGGACAAGATGAATTTTGCTTTTGAAAGCATCATCCTACAATTAAAGGATTATGGAGGGACTGAACAATGAAAAAATATAAAGTTTTAGTGGCTTTTGTTGATAAATTCACGAAAAAATATCATGCCGAGGGTACCATTTATGAAACCGATAATGAAGAACGTGCAGAAGAGTTACAAAATAAAGGGTTTCTTGGTGAGGAAGTTCAAGAAAATCCTGAGCAACATGAGCAACCTCAACAGAGCGAGGAAGTCCAAGAAGTCCCTGAGCAGCATGAACAGCCTCAACAGAGTGAAAAGGATGCCAAGGAAAAGAAATCAACGCGCCGAAACTCAAGGCAAAGATAAATAAAGCATTAATAAGGTGACCTGAAATGGCCAACTATCAATATTATGCTGGGCAACGCACATGGCGAAGAAGTAAAATCTCCGATTTCCGCCATCGCCTTCATTTTCAAGAAAAAAAAACAGTCAAAGATGATGAAGGTAACAGTGTTACACAGTGGAATACGGTTTTTACCGTATGGGGCAGTGTGGAGGGATTAAGAGGGCGAGAGTACCTTGCCGCAGGGGCGCTCTCATCCGAAGCCACGTATCGAATCCGAATTCGGTATCGAAAAGGGGTCCGACCTAGTATGCGAATCTTATACGAGGAACGAGTATTTGAAATCGAGTCTGTTATTGACATCAACGAGGAGCACAAAGAAATCGAGATCATGTGCAAGGAGATTCATGTGAATGGCTAGATTTGAATTTGACGGACTCGATGAAATCATCGAGCATTTTAGCGACATGGATCCTAGGGTGGAAGAAGCGGATGCAAAAGCGTTGAAGGCCGGCGGTGAAGTGATCGCCAAATACCAACGTGAACTGGTAAATCGAAGTGATAAAGATCAACCGCATATCCAAGATAACATTACTGTTTCAAAACCATACGTGGACAAAGATGGAGGAAAATATGTGACGGTGGGGCCGAATAAAAAAGTCGCATGGAGAGCCAAATTTTTGGAGTATGGTACATCCAAAATGCCTGCCTATCCTTTCATTGAAAAAGGCGCAACAGAGGCAGAGGATGAGGTCATGGATGTGATGGAAGAAATCTATTTTGAGGCGATGGAACGATGAGTGTGGATGCCTTTGATGCCAAGAAGGAGCTTTTACAAGCGCTCGAATCCAATGAAACGTTGGTTTCGCTGGTTCCAGGTGGTTTTCACAATTTAAGAGCCAGCGATTCTGCTATTTTTCCACGTGTCGTTTATACAGAAATTCATAACGCCGATGACTCCTTTGCCGACAATGAAGCTATTTCGGCTGATATTCGTTTTCAGATCAGTATCTTTAACCAGGAAGAAAACATTTCTAGCCAGACGATGATTGCAAAAGAAATTGATAAGACCATGAAGTCCATTGGATATGCTCGCTATGATTCTATCGATATGTACGAAGAAAATGAGCGAATTTATCACAAAGCAATGCGATATCAAAAAATCAGCTATATAGGAGGGTAAAAAGATGCCATTATTGCATGGTTTAGATCAATTCCACATTGCGGAGTTAACACAAGATTCAGCTAGTGGTGTAACATATGAGACGCCAGAACCTATACCAGGTGCTGTGAATGTGAAAGTGGATCCTAAAACGGAGTCAAACACATTTTATGCGGACAATGGGGCTTACGAGGTATTAACGAGCATGGGTGACATCGATGTAGAAATGGAAGTTGCGGATCTTCCGTTATCATTACAAGCAAAAATTTATGGCCATCAAACAGAAAACGGTGTTCAATTTGCCAGCATCAACGACCAGCCTATTTATTTAGCATTAGGCTTTCGTGCCAAAGTCTCCACAGGCGGATATCGCTATTATTGGCTCTTGAAAGGAAAGGCGGAGCTGTTACCGATCGAACACAAAACGGATGAGGGGCAGAAAAGTCCACAGACAGCAAAAATAAAATTGAAATTTATGCCACTTCTTTATAATGGGCGTTGGAAAGCACAGGCTCAGGACGACGGAACATTTAACGGTGCGGCTTGGTTTAATCAAGTCGTTTATGCTGGTTCTGTCTTGCCACCAGAAGCGTAATGAAGATAGGAAGTTGAGAGGGAGATGATTATCTTCCTCTCTTTTTATTTAGTCCAGAAAAAAGAAAGGAGAAGGTAAAAATGGAAGCATTAACTATAACTTTAATGATTGATGGGAAAGAGAAAAAATTCACAACTCCAAATTTCATTAAGGGTAAATTATTCCGATTGGCAGCTGAAATTGCAGAAGAAATCGAGACTGGACACCGCCCCAATGATTTTGATAAATACTTTCAGTTTGTTTGCGATGTGTTTGGAAATCAGTTTGATGTGAATCAACTAGAGGAAGGTCTTGATGCGCGGAAAGTTATTAAAACTGTTTATGCAACGGCTCATTTTGTCGTCGGTAACATTGAACAAGCTAGCAAACTATTGCTTGATGACAATAAAAAAAGTGAAGGTGAAATGGGAAACTAACTCTTTCAGAAGCTGTGATGGACATGTATAACTCACTTATTGACATTGGTTTCACGCAAAATCAGATTGATGAAATGGATATCGTCTATCATTTGAAGCTATTGGCACGCAGAAAGCAGAGCAAAAAACAAAAAGAAGGGGAAAAAGTCTTATATATTGACCAAGTTCTAGGGTAGAGAGGGGGTGAAACCGTGGCCAAGGATATTCGAGTTAGATTGTATTCCAATTCCACTGAATTTCGCAATGAGATGAGAGCCATTGCCAAACAAATGCAGTTGGTGAAATCAGAATTTGAAGTGAATCGAACGAGTTTGGAAAATTGGGGCAATGAGCTCAAACAATCGGAAGCGAAAATTTCTTTTTTAAATAAGCAAATTGAACTTCAAAAACAAAAAGTCGAAGCACTGAATCGGGCCTATGCGGACGCAGTTGAAAAGAAAGGCGCGGATAATAAGGAAACGCAAAATCTTGCTCGGCAGTTGAATTATGCGACGGCCGGGCTTAACAAAATGCAGAATGAGTTGGAGCAGACGACTCAAAAGCTCAATGAGTTTAAAGAGAATCAAAGTATCAAGCAGTTTGAAAATGATATAAAAGCGCTGTCGCTGGCGATGAAAAAAGTAGATGCAGAGTTTAAAGTGGCATCTACATCTGCAGATAATTTTGGGAACGAATTAAAACAGACGGATATACAAATACAAACGCTGAATCAAAAAATTGAACTTCAACAGCAAGTCATCAGCCGATTAGAAGAAGAGTATAGACGTGTTGCCCAAGCCAAAGGGAAGGATGCAATCGAAACAAAGCAGCTGGCAATTCGTTTAGACGAAGCGAGAGCCGAACTAAACGGGTTTCAAAACGAACTGACCCAGACGACGGAAAAGCTTTCCCGCCTTCAAAATGAACTGCAACAACAAAATTCTGCTTTTAGTCGTTTTGCGTCCAATATGGATGCAATCGGGAACAAAATGACAACGATCGGCACTTCTGTTGGCGTCACAGCGGGAGCAGGATTTGCAGCGATAAGTCTCTCTATGAAAAACGCGGTCCAAACCGGCATGGAATTTGGCCAACAGATTAGCCGTGTGGCTGCTATTTCTGAAGCTTCTGCTGAAGAATTAAAGCAACTAAAAGAACAAGCTCAACAGTTAGGTGCAACAACATCAAAATCCGCAACAGAAATCGCTCGAGGCCAGGAACAATTAGCGGCATCTGGTTTTAAGGTGAATGAAATTTTAGGAGCAATGCCTGGCGTCATTGCAGCTGCGGAAGCATCCGGCGAAGACATGGCAGCTGTATCTGAAATCATGGCTGCGGCTATACGAGGCTTTGGTCTAGAAGCATCTTCGGCCACCCATATTGCTGACGTATTTGCGATGGCGGCTAATCGTTCCAATGCTTCCATCGTCGATATGGGCTACTCGTTTAAATACGCGGCGCCAATTGCGAAGCAATTAGGCATGTCTGTTGAAGAACTGGCTGCTGTTACAGGTCTTTTGCGGGATAGAGGAATGGCAGCGGAGCAAGTCGGTACCTCCATGCGCATGGGCTTAACAAGGTTGATTGCGCCTACAAAGGAAGCAGCCGGCATTATGAAAGAGTTAGGAATCAATATAAAAGATGCCGAAGGAAAAATGCTTCCTCTAGCGGATGTTATTGAGGAACTAAGAAAGAAGACCAAGGATTTATCCCAAGAACAAAAGCTCAATGCGTACCAAACGATTTTCGGTACAGAATCCATGACAGCATTTTTAAACCTTGTGGAAGCAGGACCGGACGCATTAAGAGATTTAACCAGCGCTTTAGAAGCTTCAACGGGTGCTTCCAAAAAAGCTGCCGACATCATGAAGGATAATTTGGCGGGCTCCGTTGAGGAAATGAATGGAGCTATTGAGACAGCCAAAATCAACCTCACAGAGGCATTGACACCTGCTTTACGAACAGCAGCGGAAACCGTAACCGGCCTGGTCGATAAGTGGAATTCCCTTGATAGAGGCACGCAGGAAGTAATTGCAAAATCTGCAGCATTAGCAACGGCAATGTTGGGAGTAGTGGCCGTTGTCGGTACATTAACGGCGGCGATTGGTGCTTTGGCAACATTCGCGGGTCCTGTTGGGCTGGCTATTGTCGGGGTGACGGCAGCACTAGGAGCTTTGGGAGTTGGGCTTTTTGCTGCACACGAAGCAACGGAGAATTTGCGTAAGAAACAGGAAGAGGCCGAAAGACAGGCTATTCGTTATGGTGAAGGCTTGAGCGCTGGGACAAAAAAAGCTGTTCAAAGCTATACCGATCTCTATGAAGGCGCAAAACTAAAAATGATTGAGCTGCAAACGATGTCTGGTGAGAAAGCAAGAGCAACTTCAAAAGAGGTTGTTGACGCATTTTCCAAAATGGCCGATCAAGTCATTGCGGCTCTGCAAACACAAAGAGATAAACTCATCGGTGCGATTAATGATGTTTATGGTATTGCCGGCGATGCTGGCAAAAAGAAAGCAAAGGAAATGACGGACGACATCATCAAGAGCTTTGATAAAGACATCGCACAATACAAAAAGGCACTGGATACCATCAAGGAAGCTCACGAAAAATACAACAATGATCTTTCCAGAATGCCAGCTGAATTTGCGGCGAAATATCAAGAAGCCCTCAAGATAATGCAGGGTGGAGCAAGAGAATTTGCTCAATCCCAAAGAGAACTGCAAGCTATTCAAAAATCTATCACTGATAAGCAAGGAAAGATTCTTTTTGATGAGGCAGAAGGTTATGTAAAACGTATCAATGAAACTTATAAGAAATCTGTTGAAGCAGCAAATAAATATTATTCTGATAAACAGAAGATCTTTGAACAGGCTCTAGCCCAAGGCAGAATAGAACGAGAACACTATGACGAATTGATGAAAGGGATAGAGGCACAAACAAATCAGATGCTAGCTCAAGCGGCTCAAGAGCGCGAAAAGGCGTTGGCCAGCCTTGCTTCTCACCTTGATCAGCGTGGCAAGCTCATCGACATTGCAACCGGGAAAATCTTTGAACGACAAAAGAAGGTTTTAACGGATATGAACGGTTTTATCGTTCAAGTAGAAGAGTCAGACAAAGAGTATATTGAGCGTTGGAAAGCTCATACTGAAGAAGTTCTAAAGAAAACGGCTGATTTCTCTGAAAAAACGAAATCTCAATATCAGAAAGACCTTGCTGCGTTTCTACAGTCAATGGGTATGACCAGACAGGAAGCCGTAAAAATGGCTAAGCAAATGGTCGATGAGACGCTCGCTGAAATGAAAAAAGGAAACAAAGAGGCTGAAAACGCTGGAAAAGCTAAAGGCACATCTCATAAAGCGGGGCTAGAAAGTACAAAATCAGCCAATAAAAATGCCGGGGCAAGCGTATCACAAACAACGAATGCTGGTTTGGCGCAAGGAAAAGAAGATTCACACAAACATGGTAAAGAGAAAGGGCAGCGACATGATCAAGGTATACGCTCTACAATTCCGCAAAATAAAAACGCTTCTAAATTGCTCGGTTCGGCAGTTGCCTACATCTTAGGTCAAACTACCGATGGTGGCGGCGGTCGAAGAGCAGGAACAATGTTTACGAGCGGTTTATCTTCACAGCAAGGTAGAGCATACTCAAGCGGTAAATCGGTATCCAGTCGCGCTGAATCGGGTTTACGGAGTCATAATTCATCTGGTGCAGGTTGGGATTTTGTTCAAGGATTTATCAATGCCATTTCAGCAGGTTCAGGTAGTATATCGTTGTGGCGGGCTGCGTGGAATCTAGGGAAAAGAGCGTTAGCTGCTCTCAAGGAATCTATTGATTCTCATTCACCATCGAAAGAAACAGAAAAAGAAGGTAAAAACTTTGTTGATGGTTTTTCGGTTGGAGTCCAAAAATATACGAAAACTGCATCAGCTAGTGCAATCGCCATGGCGAATACTGTTAAAAAGGCATTTAATAATGCGATGGCCAAGGCTAAGTATAACTACAATATGGGGATTTATAGTCACGCAGAGTACATTAGAGAGCTTCAGAGAATTCGTGCTCAATATGCAAAAACACCTGAGCTCGTAAGAAAAGTCAATCTCGAAATTAAGAGAATTCAAGACTTAATGGCTAAGCGTACAGCTGCACAAATCGAATCGGAAAGGAAAGCCAGAGACAGTTTAAATAAAAGCATTATGGCTGCTAGTGAAGCTTATTATAAAAAGATCAAGTCTATCAATGACAAACTTGATAAAGACATTAAAAAATTGAATGAGAATTATAAAAAGCAGCTAGCAGAACGAACGAGAGCTATTTATCAAAGTATAGGACTTTTTGATGATGTTAAAATTGATCAAGTTTCCAAAGAAGACTTATCTATTCGTCTGAAATCTCAAGTGGACCGAATGAAGCAGTTCTACAGTGATATTGATGCACTATCCAAAAAAGCACCAAAGGATTTTGTTAATGAATTACGTGAAATGGGAATTGGTTATGCAGACGAAATTCATGCGCTTACAACTATGACGGATAGCGAATTGAATGAGTATGTGAATCTATGGAAACAAAAACACAGAATAGCAGCGAAACAAGCAGAAATCGAATTAGAGCCATTAAAAAAATCAACCGAAGCACAAATAAAGAGTTTAACAGCGGCTGCAAATAAAGAATTGGATAAAGCTAAAAAAGAGTTTATTAACAAATTAAAATCTTTATCTTCAACTGTAGCAAAATTAGGAAGTTTAAGAAATAGTGGAAAAGTTCTTGGTAAAAACACAGTGCAGGGATTGATTGAAGGCTTAAAAAGTATGGAGGGCCCTCTAAAGAAACAAGCAGCTCAGATTGCGAAAACAATTGAAAATGAGATTAAAAGAGTGCTCAAAATACGTTCACCATCAGGTGTAATGCGAGATGAAGTCGCTCCATGGATTCCAGCAGGGATTGCAGAAGGTATGAAGCAGAATATCGGCTTTATACAAAAAGCGGTTGAACATATAGTTAGAACAACTAAAGAAAAATTTCATGAAGATATGGGAAAGGCTTCGTTTTATATTAGTTCGGCAGCACAAGAGATTAAAGACAAAAAACATGACTTACTAATTAAAAGCCAAGTAGATAGCCCTTCATTACAACGAGAAATTGCCAATTTACAAAATGAGCTTCGTCATCTTGCGGAGCTGTTTAGAGAGATGCTTCAAGTACAATCTACCCAACTAGCTATCGCAACTCAACAACCGATAGTTCTTACTATAGATTCTCGTGAAATTGCAAAAGCAACATATAAGCCAATTAATGAATTAATTCAACGTGATGAAACGAGAAACGCCCGTTTTGAAGGGAGGTAGGTTATGGCGAGTTTTACATTCAACGGTGAAAGACGAGACTATCTCGTTGTGCTAAAGGGAAGAAAACGGCCACCTTGGGCACCAGTCCAGCGAAACATATTGAAGGTGCCGGGGCTCCCCGGTGGCTATCTACAAAGCACAGAAACCGACGTTCGTGTATTAGAAGTTCCGGTTTTCATTAAAGGGAATAATCTTACCCATCTACAGCGTGTGAAAGAAGACCTCGCCGCATGGCTGGTGACCGATGAGTCAAAAGAACTCATTTTTGATGATGATCCAACACGAACCTATTATGCCGTTGTGGATGATACGGTTGATTTTGAGGAGATTGTAAAGTTCGGGAAAGGGACAATCAAATTCATTTGCCCTGACCCGTATGTCTATGGTCCAGAACAAACGGTAGACATCCCGTATGACGGGAATGAACAGACCGTCATTGTGCAGAACAACGGCAGCGCGCCTACCTATCCGAAGTTTACCGTGACTTTCAATCAACCGACGACGTTTTTGGACATCATCACGCCGTCGGACTACATGCGGATCGGGAAACCTATCAGTGTCCAGGAGACGGCGGTAGAAAAAGAGCAGATCGTTTTAGATGACAACATGTCCACACTGTCAGGCTGGGGCGCTGCGACGTATGTAGACGACGGTGTGGTGACAGGGACGATGAGCAGCAATGGGAATGACTTCAATGCATCCGACTATGGCACAGGAACAGGGTGGCATGGGCCAGCGGTAAAAAAGTCTCTGTCTGAAACGATACAAGATTTTCGGGTTGAAGCATATTTGAAGCAACACACCGCGTCCCCGAATCTAATCGGTCGGGCAGAAGTATATCTGCTCGACGCCAACAACGCCGTCATCGCCAAAATTGCGATGATGGATGCCTGGGCGGGTGTGGCGTCCAACAAAGCAGAAGTTCGGTTAGGCGATACGACATCTCCGCATTACATGGTCAATACAACAGGGAAAACAAAAACTTGGTGGAACGATTTTCAAGGTGTGATCAAGCTCACGCGCATCGGAAAACGGTTTACGGCGTATATCGCCAACATCACAAAGGACGGGCGAAATAAACACTTTCGCACCTGGTTTGTCGGGTATACGGATGTTGATGAAAAATATCAGATGCCTCTCGCACAAGTACAGCTTCACCTTGGAGCATACGGGACCTATCCTCGGACCACCCAAGCATTTCAACGGATTAGAGTGTACAAAATCAACCAAAACACAGAAGGGGGAATCCCGTATATCGCAACAGCTGGTGATGTCATCGAGATCGACCACGCCCAAAACAGCATTTTGAAAAATGGAGAACCGTTTTTGAGCGCCAAAGACTTCGGCGCTAATTTTTTTGCGCTTGAACGGGGACAAACGGAAATAGCCGTCAATCCAGCAGGAATCGCCACTGTTGAAATGACATACAGGGAGCGATGGAGATGATCATACACGTCCTTGATAAAAAAACTGAACAAATTGTTGCAACACTTGAAAACAAAAATGGCTATCCAGCGCTCTTTTGGGATGACCGTCACATTGAAAAAGAAGAAAACAGCTTCAATACGTATGAATTCACAACGATCGATGACGGGAAAAATCCAGCAGCGGAATATCTTATTGTCAAAAACAAAATTGTGATTCGTGACCTCGATGGCTATTTCATTCCATTCACGATCGAAGAAACAGAACAAGACAGCTCAGGCGGACAACGGGTGAAACGCATCTATGCCGAAGGCGAGCACATGGAACTGCGCACGACAAAAATCATCGAGCCGACTGAATTGATCGGGGCGACACTCAACACCGCGCTGGACTATGGTTTGCAAGGAACGAGATGGAAGCGAGGCATCACGGAATTTGCTGGGGCGCGGGACATCAAGATCACAGAGTATATCACAGCGTTGGCGTTTCTCAACAAAATCGCATCGGAGTTCAACGTTCAGCTCCGTTTCCGTGTGGAAATCGATGGAAACCAAATCGTCGGTCGATATGTTGACGCGTTGGTGACGGAAGACATCTTTGACGGAAAGGAAATCACGTTTGGGAAAGACGTCATCGGCATCCGGCGCATTGAAAATAGCTCGGAAGTCTATACCGCGCTCTATGCAATCGGCCCGGCGGACGAGAATGGAAAATATGTCACGATTGAGCAGATCAACGGTGGAAAAAAATATGTGGAAGACCGGGAAGCGTTGGAGCGGTGGTCGCCGGACGGGCGGCATCTATTCGGGATTTATCAGTACCAGTCAGACGGTGATGAAAAGGTCACACCGGAGCTTCTGAAGCAGAAAGCACAGGAAGCGCTCAAAAACTATATCAATAGCGTTGTCAAATACGAAGCTCAAGCGGTGGCGCTTGAACGGATTGCCGGGCTGGAACATGAGAAAATCAGAAAAGGCATGACGGTTCGGATTAAAGATGAAAAATTCAATCCGCCACTCTATCTCGAAGCGCGGGTACTGGAAACAGAACGCTCTTACACCGCAAAAGACCGTGACATGTTCGTGTTGGGCAACTACCGAGAAATACAAGTTGTTAAAGATGCGACGATTGCCCAGATTCAGTCCAAATTGTTCCGCAACGAGAACGCTTGGTCATCGAGCGCACGTGTGATTCGGAGTGCAACACCGCCGGAGGATACACATGCGATATGGATTGATATCACAAAAACCCCGGAAGTCCCGATGACATACGATTTCACGACGGGGCAATGGAAAAAAGCCAGCCCGACCGTTGCGGAGGAAATCGGTGCAGAAACACCGACCGGAGCGCAACAGAAAGCAGAAACAGCCAAACAAGAGGCAATGGAATATGCTGATCAAGCAGCTTCGACGGCAGAACAAAACGCAAAACAATACACGGAAGAGTACACGCAACAACACGCAGAACAAAAAACACCAGATGTAATTCCTGCTGTACCAGCGAACTTCACAGCAACCGGAAGTTTTAAAAAGGTCATCTTGAATTGGGATATTGATACTTCAAAGGCTATATCTCACTATGAATTGTACGGCTCACAAACGGCAGGATTTACGCCGGATATCACTAACCTTCTTTGGAAAGGGAAACAGAGCAGCTTTATTCATGAAGCGGATGTCAATCAGACATGGTACTACCGTTTACGCGCGATAAACGCATATGGAAAAGCAGGAGAATTCACACAAGAAGTATCGGCAACAACAGCAAAAATCATCAGTGATGACATCCTATTCGGCGCGGTGAATGCACAGCACATTGCTGACCTAGCAATTACGGCGGAGAAGCTAGCCGACGGGTCAATTACAATGCCTAAAATTGAGGATTTTGCCGTTGATGCCTCAAAGCTAGCCGACGGGTCGGTTATACAAAGTAAGATTGCTGATTTAGCTATTACGAATGAAAAGATCACAAACAATGCGGTAAACAATGCGAAGCTAGCTGATTTAGCAGTAACAGCGGCAAAGCTGGCGAGCGGTGCGGTGACAAACGATAAAATTGCCAATAGCGCGGTAGATAACGCAAAATTAGCGAACCTCGCTGTTGATGCGGCAAAGTTGCAAAACGGTATCATCGACAATACAAAGTTAGCCGACCTTGCAGTTACCGCGCAAAAATTAGCAGATGGCAGTATTACTACTCCAAAAGTAGCAGACGGCGCCATTAATACTGCTAAAATCGTTGACGATGCCATTACGCAAGCTAAGATCGCTGCAGGCGCGGTTGGTAATGCTGAATTAGACAGAAGCTCAGCTAACAAAATTCAGATTGCTACAAATGATATCATCAACAATGCCATCACAAATCTCAAAATTGCTTCTAATGCGGTTGATAGTTCAAAACTGGCTGATTTGGCAGTAACAGCGGCGAAATTGGCTAGTGGATCGGTTGATAATAGCAAAATCACTAGCGGTGCAGTAGACAATTCTAAATTAGCCAACCTTGCAGTAGACGCGGCGAAATTGGCGGACGATGCAGTCACAAACGCTAAGATTGCTGATAATGCAGTCGATAGTGCACAAATCAAAGATGCGGCAATTATAAATGCTAAAATCGCCAACCTCGCCGTTGGAACAGGCGCTATTCAAGACGGTGCAATTACAAACGCCAAAATCGCCAACGCGGCTATCGATTCTGCAAAAATTGCTAATGCCGCAATCACTTCTGCTCATATCGCTAATGCGGCTGTGGGTGCGGCGGCAATCGCTAATGCGGCTATTGGAACTGCACATATTGCCGATGGCTCAATTACAAATGCTAAGATTGCCAATGCGGCTATTGATAGTGCAAAAATTAGCAGAATTTACGCAAACAAAATAGCCGTTGCAGACTTCACAAACCTTGTCGCTTGGGATATTGAAAATAACCCAAGCAATACAGTAGTTACCATCAATAATGTTAAATATTATAAAGTCGGCCCTAGTGCTTACGCTAAATTGAGTTTTACAGATTCGACTAAAGTAGAATTTAAGGTTGGTGATGAATACTACTTTGCGTTATACGGTTATAAAGATGCGGCAATTCCATCGATCACTTTCATCATTCGTTACTACTACACTGATGGTTCATGGTCAAATGCAGGTACTGCTACTGCGCCATTCACTACAACAGAGGGTTTGGTTAGCGGTGTATGTAAAATAACATCAGCGCCGACAGCAGGAAAAACCGTAAGTAAAGTTGACTTCTTCATGGAGAAGAGCAACGAAACTACGGGATATTATTATGCACGAGACCTTGAATTAAGAAAACGCCAACAAGGCGAGTTAATTGTAGACGGGGCAATCACAGCTCAGAAAATAGCCGCAGGCGCAATCACCGCAGGTTCTGCAATTATCGCAGACGGCGCAATTACAAGTGCCAAAATTGCTACTGCGGCAATTGGAACCGTAGCCATTCAAGATGGAGCGATCACAAACGCTAAAATTCAAAATGCAGCTATTGGTACTGCAGCTATCCAGGATGGAGCTATCACTAATGCAAAAATTGCAGTTGCAGCAATAGGTACGGCTGAAATTCAAGATGCTGCCATCACTTCCGCAAAAATAGCGAATTTAGCGGTAGGAACAGCGGCGATACAAGACGGGGCGATAACTAATGCAAAGATTGCAAACTTAGATGCGAGCAAGATTACTAGCGGTTATATTGACGCAAATAGGATAGCTGCAAATACGATTACAACCGATAAATTAGTAGTTGCTGATTTAACGAATCTTTGTGTGAACCCTGTATTTGATGGTGGAAGCAACAAGGAGTGGTCGGGTGTTACAGCTGTTGTTAATACAACGACAGGCGTACCTGCAAATGCACCAACAACTTACGTAGGCAAACAAAGTCAGCGTGATGGTTATTGCGGTAGTTTCTTTCCTGTAAACGAAGGTGACAAGTTCTATATAGAGGTATGGTGCGCTACTTCAAACAGCACTCAAAAATTCGGGGCAGGATTACAATTCCAAAAGGAAGACGGAGCACTTACATGGGTAAGAGGATTCCAAACAACACCTATTGGTACATGGACAAAATTTAGTGGTGAAGTAACAGTACCTACTGGCTATACAAAAGCGAGAGTATGGACACAGATTGAAGCAACGAGCAACTTTGGTGATTGGTATTTCACTAAAGTGGTGGTGCGTAGAAAAGCTAATTCTGAACTCATTGTAGACGGCGCGATTACGGCGCAGAAAATCGCCGCCGGTGCGATCACGGCGGGTTCAGCTATTATTGCTGATGGCGCTATTGGTACAGCTAAAATTGCCGACGCGTCAATCACATCAGCGAAGATTGCTAGCCTGGCGGTGGGGAATGCAGCCATCCAAAATGCCGCAATTACGAACGCAAAGATAGCAACAGCGGCAATTGGAACCGCGCAAATTCAGGACGCCGCCATCACGAATGCCAAAATTGCGGATCTTGCAGTAGATTCATCAAAAATTGCAGATGCAAGTATAACTACAGCCAAAATCGCTGATGCGGCAATTACATCTGCTAAAATCGCTAATGCGGCGATCACGAGCGCACACATCCAGAATGCGGCGATAGGTAACGCGGCGATTGCTAATGCGTCGATTACTGCGGCTAAGATCGCCAACCTCGCGGTAGGCACGGCACAAATCCAGGACGCCGCAATTACAAACGCGAAGATCGCGAACCTGGCGGTAGATAATGCGAAAATCGCCAATCTCCACGGTTCGAAGATCACGGCTGGATCGATCACGGCGGACAAATTGAGCGTAACTTCATTGTCGGCTATTTCGGCAAACCTAGGAACTGTTACAGCCGGAACATTAAAAGGATTGACGGCAGAGGATCTCTATATCGGTAGTTATGGTGCGAAAATTGATACGTCACAGTTACCGGATGGAACAAACGCCGTGCGCTTACAGGCGACATCATCTTCTTATATCCGATCAAATGCGGACGATTCCTTCTCAGTCGTGTTGAAGAATGAGAACTCCTTCCATTTTGATTTGGTTTCAACCTACAATGACCGACGAATCAAAATGGGAAATGTCCACCTCAAGGGTTTGAACGGCGCTGGAAGGGTAGGGCTGGAAATACGCGATGTCAATGACGCTGGATATGAAGATTTAAAGGCGAAAAACATCACAGCAACCGGCGGACTGATCGCCGACCGTGTGAGCGGACAGCAAGACGCAAACGTTGTCCTCTTGGGGAACAACACACAGAAAATCGACAATTCCAACGGCGACGCACGTTGGAAACAAAGCGACGGAAACTACATTTTCCAAGGGGCTAACGGTGACGTGCGCATCTATGTAGGTGGCGTTGTCAAGCATGCGTTCTATGCGAACGGAACCAAATCCGGTGGTTCTATCGAGATCGACGGGATCAACTGGGGGATGTCACCGATTGATAGTCCACGTGTGATGATTGCGGATTTAATAACTGACGTTCAACTAAATGAGCTAGGTGTCGTTGTTAGATTGGATGAAAGGCTGGCAAAAGCATTTAGTCGGTTTGCTATATTCCCAAATAACCCAACGGCAAGGGTCGTAGAAAAAGGTACAGACTATTTTGTCGTCACAGGCGAAGGCATTGCAGATTTCTACGTACTTGGTATACGTATAGATCAAGATGATAAATATTTTGAAAATCTTACAATTCTGGAGGAGATTTCATGAGTGCAGACGCGGAACTCGTCATTAATGAGCTGTTGTCCCAAATCACTTCACTGTCTCGTGAGTGCGCGATTTATGCTGCACTAGTAACGCAGTACCGACAAGAGCTCGAACAGGTACGTAGCGAGCTCGAATCCCTTAAACAAACCAACGATCAAAGCTCTGCTGAATAAGCGGAGCTTTTTCTATACAAAAAACAAGGAGGAATGAAGAATGAAAGTGAAAATCGTTGAACACAGCGGCGAGGAGCATATCACAGAGGTAGAAAAGTTTGATGCTCAGGCGTTGTATGAGCAAATCAAAGCTGCGCAAAATCATGACACTCCGGATTATGTCGTTGTCATTGGTGACGTGATTATTGATGGGCGGTCGATCAAGGCAGTCGTTCCTGTTCGAGAATAGATAGAAAGGATGACGCAGATGGAACAACGTGTTGCAAAACTGGAAGCAGATATGGTCGATGTGAAAACTCGTTTAGCAGTGGCAGAATCCAACATCAAAGATATGCGGGAAGATGTTGCAGATATTAAAAATGATACGAAATGGATCAGACGCACTCTCACGGGTGCAATCATTTCAGCGGTTTGTACTGGTGTAATCGGCGGTGCAATCGCTATTTTTTATGCCATGTTGCAAAAATGAAGGAGGCAAGAAAAATGGACAAAGCAAGTGTTACTCGTTTTGTTTTTCTCATCGTCGCTGTTATCAACGCTGTATTAAACATGCTTGGATATCAGACAATTCCCAATGATTTAGTGAATGATATTGTTGCTGTTGTTTCTGGTGGTTATGCGCTATATATGGGATGGAAAAATAACTATCTCAGCAAGAAAGGACGTAAGCAAAAAGAGGTACTAGAGAAACACGGATTATCGTAAAGAGCAGCGGAGCGAAGCCGTTGCTCTTTATTAATTATTAAATCAAAGGGGGACATTCACATGGGATATAAATTCGAACAACTACCACAATTGATTGATATGAGAGGAAAACTTCCGCATAAAGGACAGTATGATGTTCGAAATGGCGGCGTAAAAGCGATTACTACACGTGTATGGCATCACTCTCTCACGAAATTGAACTTAAAAGGTTCGAATGTTGAATCTTTTGCTGATTACCATGTTCGTACAAATGGATGGCCAGAAATCGGTTATGCCTTTGTTATCGATCCAAACAAAGTAATTAATGATCGCGCGGCAATTTATTACTGTGTGGACATTGCTAAAAAATCATATCATGTCGGTAACAGCAACAACTTCTCCTTAGGAATTTGTGTTATTGGTGACTA
The DNA here is from genome assembly GCF_000632515.1 of Parageobacillus genomosp. 1. GTDB lineage: Bacteria > Bacillota > Bacilli > Bacillales > Anoxybacillaceae > Saccharococcus. Next base: position 3,080,911 of record NZ_CM002692.1, on the reverse strand, counting down.
TCGCTATGATAAGTTGTCTGAGGCTGCTATGCGGTCAATCGCTGAATTACATGCAGCTTTAGTGGCTGACAACATCGGTAAAGAAGATAAGTCCCACAATGAGATGCCGGGGTATAGCTGGAAAGCATGCTGTGTATATGATTATCGAAAAGCAGTTCAATGGAAGGGTTCGATAACTCCGAGTAAACCTTCACCACTTCCAGACACATATGTGATTCAGGAGGGAGATACTTTCTGGAGTATCGCGCATAAAGACGGGGCCGGAGGAATTACAGTGGAAGACCTGATTGTTGCTAATCCTGGAGTGGATCCAAGAAACTTGAAAGTCGGACAAGTTATCAATCTAGGGAAAGCTAAAAATGCATATACACCAAAGCCGGATGCGCCTAAAAAACCTCAGTCAGCATATAAGTACCCACTCCCTTCTGGTATCTTAAAGCGCGGTTCAAAAGGACCTGACGTTAAACTGCTCCAAAACGCTCTAAATGCTGTTTACTTCAAGTGTGGGGAAGCGGATGGGGTATACGGACCGAAAACCGAGGATGCAGTTCGTAGATTTCAAATGGTGTACTTGCCGTATGAAATCGATGGAGTATACGGCCCTGATACAAGAAAAAAATTGCAAGCAGTATTAAAGTCAAAAGGATATTAAAAACGTCCCTTCTCATTCGTATCCCCTGCCGTCTGGCAGGGACTTTTTTGTTTTTTGTGTGGCAGAATAATGCAAAAAGCCCTTCTCATGAGAGAGGGACTTAAATTATTTAATTTTCTATTGTTTTCCTGTTGCTTTATTGTCCGTATCCACGCGGAAGCATACATATGACAAGTAAACCACAAAAGAGCTATCTTTGCAGCAGTTTTTTTGTTTCGCTCCTTATCACCTGTTTACAGTTTAACGATTTATGTATAAAATGAAAATAGGATTGTAATAAATAATAAATAAAGAAATGGTGTTCTTACATAAGACGAGTAGGAGGTGGTTCAATTGTTCGGTAAATGGAAGGAGCTAATAGCATTGAGAGAAAGAAATGGTCTCTCTTTGGAGGCGCTTTCATCATTGTGTGGGTTATCGCAAGAAGAGTTATTCAGACTTGAAAACGGTTTAGAAGAGGTGAATGAGCTTCAACTCGAAGCGATTTCTGAAGCGCTTAATGTTTCTCCTTTGGCATTACTAGGGATTGAAACCATCTCCGAAAGTTCATCGGTAGAGGCGAGACTTAGAACCCAAGGTGACTTAGATCTTGATTTAAAGAAAGCCATTAATTTTGGTTTAGATTTTATAAATAAAATTGAGGAACTAAAATACTTGGATAGTCTCGGCTAATAGTGGGTGGTTGTTTTGGAGATCTATTCAAAAATTTATAAAAACAATAACTTATATTGGTTGGCTAAGAGTCGCGCTATTGCCGTTAGACAAAAATATGGATTGGAAAGCGGGCCGATCCGACAGCCCGTTTTTAGTTTTTTAGAAAGAGAAAACTGTTTTGTAGTTACTATTGATTTAGGGAAAACTAGTGCTACTGGGATGTATCTGAGAAAAGATGATAATAAATTAGTGTTAATTCATAAAAAAAGAGTACTAGGTCAGCAAAACTTTACAGCCGCACATGAACTATCTCATGTTTTATTTGATGAAGATTCATTAATGGATATATGTTACCCAGAGCATTATCAAAAAAAGGATACAAAAGAAATACTAGCAGATTTCTTTGCGGCCAATTTTTTGATGCCAGAAGAAGATATTATAACTGACTGTGAAAATCTAAAATATATTAATAAAAAAAATATCGTCTTGTTGAGCGCAAAGTATCAGGTAAGTTTTATTGCGATGGCGCTAAGATTATATACATTAGGATTTATTACGCGAGAAGATTTTGATAAATATAAAAAGCAAAGTACAAAAGGAAAAATTGGAGCCAGAAAAATTTGTGAGGATGAGGGTATAGACCCTGCTCCATTTATTGCTCCTTTACAATCATATATTTCACCAAGCTTTTTTGAATTACTTGTTAATGTGTACCATAAAGCAAATATTAGTCGATCTGTGTTCATTGATTACTATTTAAAGCCTTTAGAGGAAGAGTTACAATTGAGTTTGCAACATATAGTTGAAAAAGCAGATAGAGAATATCCCACAGAAATGGAGTGGGATGATATATGATTTCTCAATTTATTAACGGACCAGCTGTTTTAGACAATACTGTTCTTTCTCACTTTTCTAAAGCTAATGTATTTTACTTGATAAAAGAAACATTAAGAGGAATACCCATAATCACAGTATCTGTTCAAGAAGAAGCTTTAAAAAAACCAGATGTTTCTCAAGATGTTCAGAATGCAATAGATGAAGGATGGCTGACTGTAGCTACTCTTAAAGGTAGACAAGCTCTAGCTGACTATTATAGGTTATCCAAAAAATATCCCCATGTCCCTGGAACTAAGGCTAAATTAGGAGACGGAGAAGCATCATCATTAATTTATGCTGCTTACAATAATTGTGTATTATTTACTGATGACCAAGCACCTCGCAAAAGAGCAAAAGAATATGGTGTAAAGGTCGCAGGATCTCTTGCTATTTTATACTTTGCATACAGTGAATATAGTTTGATAGATTTACCTAAATGTAATGAATTATTTCTTAAAATGAAAGCAAATAATGGGCATTTTCCCAATAGATTTAAAAGTTTTTATGACGTTATACCTGAAATGGAACAGAAATTTGGTAATAAAGTTAAACGAATTTATTAATAAGACTACCGAAAACGGTAGTCTGTAATTTTGAGCTTCGGCGTTTTTGGATATTTTCCCATTTTGGTCGGATCGACGACTTCAATGGTGATGTATTCAAACAAAGAGTGAATTGCGTACTTTTTTGTTTCATCGTTTAAGTTGTGTCATTTTCCTTATAAAATTGAAAAGCCCCTTCTCAATTCGAGAGGGGGCTTTGGTTTTTAATCTTCAAACAGCTCGTTCATTAAATCCTCAATTTCTTTTCTTCGTTTATCTGTTTCTTCTTTGTCCACACGAAAATGACCATTTTCCAATATGATCACATCACCGACATCAGCGTTCTTAGGAAGCTTGCTTTTTTCGATATCTACCATTTTTCCGTCTTCAGCTTCACAAACAGCCAAATCGCCTTCAAAACGATCAATAATATACTTCACTCTTATGTTCACATCCTCTTCATTTTATCTAGGAGTGAATGAAGTTTGTGTCTTATATGTTTTTCCTTTATAAGTGGCCGTTATATCAATTTTAACAGTATAGCCCTTTGTAGCACGACCGATTTTTACAGCTAATGGTTTGTTAATCGTACCAGTATAAACAGTGTCCTTGCTCTTGTAGTGGAAAACTGCTTTATAAGTGCCACTTGGAAGTCCTTTAACGATTAGATGAATCGTGCTGTTCTGTTTAGGATTTTTGTTATCTACACTAGCTGTTAACTTATAGGATGGGGCTGATGGCTTGGTAGGCGGTGTGGTTCCACTTGTTGTCGGCTTAACGTTAAAAGATAAATTTGTTCCATCAGTTTTCGCAATAATTGTGCCTTGCAGATCAGTTCTGAAAATCTTGACTTTATAGCTTTTTAAGCGATTTAATACCTCAGCGGTTGGATGACCATAACTATTGCCTTTTCCAACACTGATAACTGCATAGGTCGGTTTCACTACTTTCAAGAAAGCTGCGCTAGTCGATGTTCTTGCGCCATGATGCCCTACTTTCAACACATCAGCTCTCAAATTTTGTTTAGAAGCGATCATATCTGCTTCTGCTTTTGTTTCAGCATCACCGGTAAATAGGAAAGATTTTTTTCCGTATGTAAGTTTTAGAACGGCGCTCCAATCATTTGTATCGCTTGTGCTGTAGGATTTAACCGGACCAACGAATACTGCTGAAACGCCTTTTAAACCGAGAGAAACTCCTTTTTGAGCAGTTTTGATTTTTAATCCTTCGCGTTTCACGGCGTTTAGAAAATCTTTATAAGTTTGTGATGTATGACTTACTTTTGGTGCATAAACTCGTTCTACACGAAATGCGGATAATACTGTGTCAAGACCACCTATATGATCCGCATCTGGATGTGTCGCGATCATGATTTCAATGTCATCAACTTTTTGTTTTTTTAGATAAGCGACTACATCATCACCTTTACCGTTGTTTCCTCCATCAATGAGAATATCCTCACCATTAGGCGCTTTTATGTAGATGCTGTCACCTTGTCCAACATCGATGAAATGGACGGTTAAGAATTTGGTTGAAGCGCTAGTGCCGGTGAACGGAATGAGTAAAAGAGAACAAGCAATGATCATAGAAGACAGCGCTTTTAACAATCTCATATCTTTTCTCTCCTCCTTTGGTGTGTTCCGAAAAGATTATACAATTATTTAGCAGGAATTTAAATGCAGAATGAAGGAATTCAAAATTCAATGCGGTATTTATGAAGATAATATTGCTATCGGAAGGTGAATGATATGTTCGAAATTGTCGGCCGGTTGCGCTGCCCTCTCTGTTCAGAACCGGTTCAGCTAGATGATAAAGTTTTCCTGGACTATATAAATACCATAGTCCACCAAAAGTGCTATTATAAATCCTCAAAACGTCAATTACTTCCCATCAAAGACAAAGGCCCCTTCAAAAAGATGCTCCTGAAATACCCGTTTTTCCACGAGGATGACGCAGATGATTCCATGTGAAAAACCCCTCTTATGAGAGAGGGGCTTAAATTTAATTTTCAGTTGCTTTATCAATTATAAGAGTAAACAGTCCTGGAGACATTTTGGTAATTTGTACATAATAGCCGTTTTCGTTAAAGAATCCTATCGTTTCTTCGCTATTCAAAAAATCAGTCAGTTGATTCGCTCTTATTCCAAGACTGTGAATGGTTCCGTTCAAGATAGCTATCCCCTTATCATTCAGTATCTGATCGTCAGGCAGTTTTTGAATGAAGGATATTCGTCTCAATTTTTTGTCATGTCCATAAATAGCCCGAAGCATTAGTTGAGAATCTTTGGTTTCCTCATAAATTAAGTCTTTATAGTATCCCTTATTATCAAGTTTCATTAACTTTCCTTCCTTGATTGGTACAACTCCAGAAGTTGAGTTGTAGCCAGATATAAATTTATCTAAAGTGATCGGAAATAAGGGGAGCTTATCCAAGCTATTATCCATTTTCGTCTGTGCGGATTCGCTTTTTGCTTTCGTCTCCGGTTTATCAGCACTACATCCAGCGAATAAAAGCACCATCAATATCAGTACACCCATAAATAGTTTTTTCATCGTTGTTCCTCCTCAAGTAGATGATTCAATACTTCTTAGTTTATTATGCTACTCGCTTTGAGTAGGCTCTTTTTTTATCCATATTTCGTGGATCGGCCTCTTTAATTCTTGGCAGATTGCATACGCGACTTCAAATGAAGGTAACTGTTTATTATTAACGATGGCACTTAAAGTCCCCTTACTAACCCCTATTTTCTCCGCAAACCATCCGTGTTTTATTCCTTGCTCAGCAAAGATTACTTTCAACCTACATATGTATCCCGTTTCCGTTTTTATGTTCACGACATTCACCTCGCCAATAAGAAAAAGTTATTGGGAATAAGAAAAAATTTTTCGATGGACAAGATATATTGGACAATCCTTCCCTCATACTCTTTACCATACCAAACAGAATTCCACGCAGCATATCCGATTTCCTTCAAAACAGCCAATTATGCAAGGTTTCAGAGAAAAAGGGAATGAGGGGAGGAATGTCAATTGGAACATGATGGGGTATTGCAAAGTATTCTCCAGGCTTATGCAGAACATCGGAAACGGCATCGGAAAATGAGTGAGTTCGAGTATCTACAAGACACACCATATTTGTATAGTTCGGACTATCTTCGTGAGTTGTATCGCGGCGCGGATACAAAGGAGAAGAAGCAGAAGCTATTCGACTACATCCAGCGTTTCGAAGTGAACGACAAAGAGTATAGAGGGTATTATTCGCTTTATGAACAGATCGGCAGGGAGCTGGGGCACATCGAGGATGAAAAAGAAGAATACATTCAGATTCCCAAGTCGTTGATCGCGGAGTACGCCAGACAAATGATGGATGACGAGGATTTTGTGAAATACAACATGAGGGGGCAGCGAAAATGATCGAAGTGATCGGCGGTGGGCTTGTGTTGATTGGAATTGCCTATGCGGAGAACAAAGGGTGGGTAGACAAGGAAAGCGTGTCTTTCGTTCTCAATGTGGGAATGCAAGCGGGAGTATGCGCGAGCATGTTTTATTTTCTTCACAAGCTGTCCGTTTTGTTTTTGTGACATGTTCTCACGCATATTCCCTTGCAGACGGAGAGTGGGTCCATTTGAAACCCTATTACCATGCGTATGAACGAGCTTTCGGGAATATGCCCGATGTTTGGGATAGTATCTCTTTTTCTGGGGGTGTTTTTCTTGCTTGAACTTCTTGCGATACCTGTCCTCAGTGGAGCGGCTGCTTTGTATGTCGGAGCGAAAAAACGGAATGTCGATGAGATGGTTATACAGAAGGTATTCAAAAATTTGAAGGTTGGAGCGGTAGAGGGAAAAGACTTTGTCTACCCAAAACTGATCGCAATGGAGAAAAAAGAATATGGTGCTCGGTATGTTTACCGTGTGCCGTTAGGGCTACCTAAAAAAGTGTTGGAACCAGTCGAAGAAATACTTGCTGCCACTCTGGATCGCCCAGTTGAAGTCACGTTCAAGAAATGGCTATATATCGACGTTTTTAAAAACGACATTCCGGAAAAAGTGCTGTATAACGATGTTCCGAACATGCCAGGATGGGTCGTTCCACTCGGTTTCAATGAAAAAGGATGGCATTTTCATGACTTTGATAAGACGCCTCATTGTGTAGTAGGAGGAACTACGAGATTCGGTAAAACAGTGTTTTTAAAAATGATGATGACTTATCTTATTGAGAACCATGCGGACGATGTTGAATTTTTAATTATCGATATGAAGGGCGGCTTAGAATTTGATCGCTACCTTGATTTAAAACAAGTGTTAGACGTCGCCAGCGACCCAATAGAGGCGTTTGAATGCCTAACGAGTATAAAGGTACTACTCGAACAAAAAATGGCTGAATTTAAGCGAAATGGATGGTCTAACGTGGTGAATACACCTATACAAAAGCGAACGTTCATTATTGTCGATGAAGCAGCGCAGCTCGTTCCAGAAAAGTTCATGGAAAAACCAATGCGTGATTTACTTTCGTATTGTCAAAGCATCCTTTCTGAAATTGCCCGTATCGGTGGAGCTTTGGGTTTTCGGCTTGTTTTTTGCACGCAATACCCAACGGCTGACACCCTGCCAAGGCAGATTAAACAGAACGCGGATCTGAAAATCTCATTTCGTCTGCCGACTGGATATGCGTCAGCTGTCGTGATCGACGAACAAGGTGCAGAGGAGTTGCCATCAGACATCCCGGGCCGTGCGATCATCAAGACGCATGAGAAAAAAATCGTTCAGGCGCCGTATATCAGTGATGAGGAGATGGCAAAGCGATTGGAGGTGCATCGTATTGCCAAAGTTAGAAAGCCTCACAGAAAGACAGATAAAGATACTATATGCTTTGAATAACTTGCAAGCCTTGAGCCGGTCGCAGTTGCAACACATGTTTTCGCTCGGCAGCAAGCGCAACGCAAACCGGGTGCTGCAAGGCATACGGGAATATACAAACACCAAGCGAATCGGTGAGGATGTGTACTACCTCAATAAAAGAGGAGCAGAGTTGATCGGTGGTGAAGCGACGGTACGGGGAAACAGTCCACTCGAGCACATTGTCATGCGCAACGACATCTATATCTTCTACCACTATCCACAAGACTGGAAGCCGGAAGCGAAGACAAGATGGATAGAAGGTGGCAAGGAATATAGCATTGTATCAGATGCGCGGTTCACGTATCACGAGCAGATGTATTTTTTGGAGGTAGACATCACACAAAAAATGGCCGAGAACAAGCGAAAGGTCGAGAAGTACGCGTATTTATTCCGATTCATACAGCGCCAGCAGACCGGGGAGCCAATACTTTTGTGGTACACTGTTTCGGATGTGAAAAAGCGGCAGTTAGAAGCGTGGTGCAAGGAGTACGGAGTGCAGTGTGAGGTGTTGTGTAAGCAGGACTTTTGAAGAAAAAAGAAGGCGGAGATCATACTCCGCCTCTTTTTTGCATAGATTTATACATTGAAAATGATTTTGCACGAATTTTGCACGATGCAAAAGAACGTGTCGCTCAAACATTGAAATATCAATACTTTTCGGTATATGGTTATTATCCTGCCGAGGGCGTATCAATGCAAAACCTGCCGCAATTGCGGCAGGTTTTAGTCTGTTGACCAAATCGCTTTTCAACGGTTTGAAACAACCTTCAAGCTTATAGAGTTGTTTTTTCAGGATAGACCTCCATATCGTGCTTACGGCACCAGCAAATGATGAAATACTAATTTTCGGGATAGTTCAACAAACTTTTGGATTGCTTATTATTACTCCAACTTTTTCTAGTTTCATGGTACTTCCTTCTATTTTCCATGCTCATCACTTTATGGAAAAGTAAACAGAAAAATGGTTAGTCTTGGGAAGCTTATATTTTTTACAAGGAATACTATTTTCTCTTTGTGCAAAACACTCAATTAAGGTAAAAACCCTTTTTGGCTCAAATAGACTTGTTCATCGGGGAATACTTTTTTTAGTCTGTCATACACGATACGATATGCTGAAGGATCATACCATTCTTCCAAACCCAATTTTTCGTACATAGAAAAAATACCTAAATTCTTGGTTCGTTTTCCTCCGCTGCCATCTCCCATGAAATAATCATCCACACAGACACGATCGACTAATTTTTTTAATTTCTCCGGAAACTCTTCACTACTAGGCAACACAGGGGCTATCGTTGCTTGAGTCGGCACACCTGCATCAGCCAAAAGCTGTAGCGCCTTTAATCTAGCGCTGATCGGTGGGGCATGGGGCGTAAAATATTTGCGTATATCCTCTCTGTCCGTTTCAATGGTCATGCTAACTCGGACTTTATCCTTTAAAAGAAGAAATAAATCAATGTCTCTACATACTAGAGGGCTCCGGGTCTGTACGAATAAAAAATCCGGTTTATTTTCCACCATTACTTCCAACAAGGATCTTGTTACTTTCTCCTTATATTCGATAGGCTGATAAGGGTCTGTGCTAGATGACATAAAAATCGTCACTTTCCCTTTATTTTTGGCTCTCTCAAGTTCTTTGCGCAGTAAGTCTGCCGATTTCTTTTTTATGTCTACCCAGGTCCCCCATTCCTCCTTACGGAACATCGAAACAGGCATTTGACGCACATAGCAGTATGAACAACCAAATGCACAACCAGCATACGGATTTAAAGAATAGCTATATCCAGAAAGAAACCCTGTTCCTTTATTTAGCAGTGTCTTCGGGTATTTGTAAAAAAATTCGACTTTCATGTGAAATCCTCCAAAGGTTCTACAGTAACATTAATCCAATGAAGCAATGTGTTTCGTGATACTATTAGGCATGCAGGTATCTCTCTCCTATAAGCGAACTTTCATTTTCTAACTGTAACAGTTGTTTCTTCATTTCCAAACCGCCCCGATATCCTGTCAGTGTTCCATTTTTACCGATCACACGATGGCAAGGTACGATAATTAAAACTGGATTGGCGCCAATAGCGGCTCCAACTGCACGTACCGAAAACGGTTTTTGAATATGATTTGCAATTTCCGAGTAAGACCGCGTGTGCCCGTACGGAATTTTGCGCAATGCGTTCCACACGGATAATTGAAATGGTGTACCGTATAAATCAAGAGGCTGTACAAAGGTCTTGCGCTGCCCCCAGAAATACTCTGTTAATTCGGCTGTATAAGGCTGCAATTTTTCATCATCTTGCACTAAAACGCTATTCGGTAAGTGTTTCTTTACCCAATTGGACAGCTCTTCAAATGGCTTATTCGGAGAACCCACGTAACAAAGCCCATTTGATGTCGCAGCTATATACATTTTCCATTGTTCATACACAAACAAAGTCCAATAAACCGTTAGATTATTTTTTGACACCATTATTTAACGCCTCCATCGTTATTTTATTGCTAATTAATTGGCGATAATCTGCCGGCGTATAACCCGTTTCTTTTTTAAACAAAGTGATAAAGTATGCTGTATTAGGAATGCCAACTGCCAAAGAAATTTCTGTAATGGTTTTATCCGAAGTGGCAAGATATTGAATTGATTTGGAAATTCTTACCTTTCGGATATATTCGGCTGGGGTAATCCCCTTGATCCGTTTAAACGTACGGTGCAAATGGTAAGGGCTTCCATGGCACATATCCGCCAATATTTTTAAATTTAAAGGTTCGCTGTAATTCGTTTCAATGCATTGTGTGATTTGGTCCACCCAATCTTCATCTGGCAAACGCTCTCCAGTTGGTTTGCATCGTTTGCATGGGCGAAAGTTTTCCGATAGGGCTTGCTGGGCACTGCGAAAAATGCGAATGTTTTCTTTTTTTGGAGCACGGGATTTGCAAGAAGGCCGGCAAAAGATACCCGTACTCTTTACAGCATAGAAAAATTTATCGTCATAGGATGAATCGTTTGAAACAATGGCTTGCCATATTTCATCTGTCAAATTTTCCTCAATGGCACCTGTTTCATTCGCGTGATGAGGTACACGTTGAATATCCCCTTGTTTTCGTTGTGTTTTCATTTTCATTTCGTTTACCTCCATCGATGGTAGATTACCTATAGTATACCTTGAAACCAGATCGTATGTACGGTTTTACAAATATAAAAGCAAGATTTCAAAATCAAACTGAATAAATTTCATGTTAAAACTAAGATTGTATCGTTATTGTTATGAGTGGGAGGATTTACATGAAAAATAGTATGATTTATCCTGAGTGGGACGCCCCTTATTTTATAGGCGTGAAAACAACGAAGATTTATTGTTTCCCTTGGTGCAACGGAAAACCGAAGGCGGAAAACATTATCAAATTTGAGTCTAGAGCAGAAGCTGAACAGGCCGGCTACCGTTCTTGCAAAAACTGTTGTTCAGGTCTTCCGCCAGGCTCCTGGGAAGATAACAAGCAAGAGATCCAATTAATGGTGCCGAAAGAATTCAGCTTTGCCGAAAACATGAAATACCTGTCTAACGCCCCAAACGAATGCATGTATCATATCAAGAATAATAGGATCTACAAAGCAGTTCCGATAGAGCAGGAACTCCCGTTAATTGAAATAAGGGCTGATCATGAAGACGCTCTTACCATACGTTTTGTGGGTAACACCACTCCTTCTTGCAAATGGGTACGCGCCGCGGTGGCGCGATATGTAAGAGAATGGTTTGATTTGAAGACCAATTTACGTCCGTTTTACGATTTAGCTAAAAGCGATATTTTGCTGCAAAAAGCAGTCAGTGAATTTTATGGACTTCGTCTTATCGGAATTCCCGATTTATTTGAGGCTCTGTGCTGGGGGATCATTGGACAGCAAATTAATCTTACCTTTGCGTATACATTAAAAAGGCGTTTTGTGGAAACCTTCGGTCGACACGTAGAGTGGGATGGAGAACAATATTGGATATTTCCATCCCCCCATGAAATCGCGGCATTGAAGGTCAGTGATTTAACGGCATTACAAATGACAGCCAAGAAAAGCGAATATCTAATTGGAGTGGCGAAACTCATATCGGAAGGAAAATTGACGAAAGAGCTTTTGATGGGCGCGGGGAACTATAAAAAAGCGGAAAAGATGTTAGTAAATATCCGGGGAATTGGGCCTTGGACGGCAAACTATGTTTTGATGCGCTGCCTGAGAATTCCTTCTGCTTTTCCCATTGATGATGTCGGACTGCACAACGCCATTAAACATTTGATGGGCTCGGAGAATAAACCTTCTAAAGATGAAATTTTAAAGCTATTTTCAAGATGGACAAACTGGGAAGCCTATGCAACTTTTTATTTATGGAGATTCCTTTATTAATTCTATAAACGGAATATTGAGCTATTCATAATCATTTCACATTAAATAATTTCTAAAAAAGAAAAGATCTTTACAGCTTGCCGAAAAAGTCACCTGTCGTAATTTGCGGCAGGTTTTTTACATTTATTGAATATATATATTGCTATAGACTGTGTTCGGCTAAAGCAGGCATTGGAAATGTCCATCACTGCGTTGTTAAATTATTTCTATACCATTCCGTGGGGGCAGTAGTGTACAATAGAAGAAAAGGGGGATGGATGATGAGGGCGGAATTATTGCAAGAGCAGCGGCTGAAGCTGGCGTTGACAAAAGAACTGACGCAGGCGATTGAACTGTTGCAGTACTCTGCCGTGGAACTGCAAACTTTTTTATACGAACAGTCGCTCGATAATCCTTTTTTGGAAATTCGCGATCATCGCTGGAAGCGAAGCGGGCGCCGCTTATCGGAGAAAGACAAGAAGCAATGGCTGGAAAATATGAGCACGCGTTCCGAAACGCTTTCGGCGCATTTAATGGCCCAGCTGCCGGCACTTTCGCTTGCAAAACAGGAAGAACGCGCCGTGCGTTACCTCATCGCTTCCCTTGATGAAGACGGCTATTTGCGGATCGGGTTGGAGGAAATTGCTGATCGATTAGCTATTTCAAGGGAAGAAGCGGAAAAGGCGCTTGAAATTGTGCAGTCATTAGAGCCGGCAGGCGTTGGCGCACGCAGTTTGGAAGAATGTTTATATTTGCAGTTGCAGCGCTTGCCAAATCGGGATGAATTCGCCGAACAAATCATCAAACATCATTTTTCCTTATTTGCCGAAAAGTCATGGAAAACGTTGGCGAAGCAACTTGGGGTCGATATTGCTTCGTTGCAGCGTGTATGGGATTTAATCCGCACGCTTGAACCGCGCCCTGGCATTCATTATACAAAGGAGATGCCGCATTTTATCATCCCCGATATGATTGTCGAACGCGATCCGGAAGGCCAATGGCGCATTTTCTTTAACGACGATGTGCATCCGGAACTCGTCTGGAATCGGATGTATGAACAGCAAATGACCCATTATCGCGACAGTCAAGTCCACGGCTTTGTCAAAGATAAATATCGGCAGTTTTTATGGCTTGCCAAAAGCTTAGAGCAACGCAAACAAACGTTGTTAAATATTATGGCCGTTATTGTTGAGAAACAGCTTCCGTGTTTGGAAGCGGGATTTGCCGCGTTAAAGCCCCTTACGATGCGAGAAGTGGCCGAGGAGTTAGGCATTCACGAATCTACGGTCAGCCGTGCGGTGAAAAATAAATATGTGCAAACACCGTTTGGTACTGTAGAACTGCGCCGCTTTTTTGCCAGCTCTGTTTCTTCCGCTTATGCAGAGGAGGATGCGGCTTCTTCGGTAAAAGTAAAAATGGTGATTAAGCAGTTAATAGAGGCGGAAGACAAAAAACAGCCTCTCTCTGACCAGAAGCTTGCTGACTTGTTACAGGAGCAATACGGCATCGCCGTTTCGCGAAGGACGGTCGCCAAATACCGCGAGCAGCTGCATATTCCATCATCGGCAAAGCGAAAACAGTACGAATAGGGAAGGGACAAATAATGAAGATCAATTTATATTCCAAAACGAACTGCCCGTTATGCGATAAAGCGAAACAAGTCTTGCAAGAGCTGCAAAACGAGTTCTCCTTTGACATCAATGAAATCGACATTTATCAAGACGACAAGCTGCTGGAAAAATATCAATTAATGATTCCTGTAGTCGAAATCGATGGGGAAGAAATAGATTTCGGCATCGTTCAAAAAGATGTCATAAGAAAGCGCTTACTAGAGACGCGAAAAAGTTGAACAATCGTATTCCTCCTGTTACAATGAAATTGTGCGGGAGGAATTTTTTTTGGCAATGGTGGGACATAATAAGTCACACCGGGACAATTAATGTCCATATAATATCCATAGCTAAGGAGAAGGGATCGATGCGATCGTTAATCGAAGCGCAAAAGAAATTATTGCCCGACCTTCTGGAAGTGATGCAAAAACGCTATCAAATATTGCACTATGTTTCCCTCATGCAGCCGGTCGGGCGCCGGGTGCTGGCGAACAGTTTGGGAATGAGCGAGCGTGTGCTTCGTTCCGAGGTGCAGTTTTTAAAAGAGCAAAACTTGTTGGCAGTTGACTCGATCGGCACGAGCTTAACGCCTGAAGGCAAGGAATTGCTGTATGCGCTCGAGGATGTCATGAGAGAAGTGCTGGGGTTAAGAGATTTAGAAGCAACGTTAAAACAAAAGCTGCATATTGAAAAAGTAATTGTTGTTGCTGGGGATAGTGACCTTTCTCCTTGGGTAAAAAAAGAAATGGGAAGAGCTTGCGTCACCTGTATGAAAGAACGGTTGAAAAATGGTGACATTGTGGCGGTAACAGGAGGTACCACAATGGCTGCGGTGGCCGAGATGATGACACCGGACGCGAAGTTAAACAATCTTTTATTTGTTCCCGCACGAGGTGGCCTAGGGGAGAATGTAGGAAACCAGGCCAATACCATTTGCGCAAAAATGGCGGAAAAGGCGCTAGGGAATTACCGCCTTCTTCATGTTCCTGACCATCTCAGCCGCGAGGCGTATGAATCGTTAATTGAAGAGCCGGCTGTGAAAGAAATGCTAGAACTCATTAAGTCGTGCCGCATGGTTGTACACGGAATTGGAGATGCTGTCACTATGGCGGAGCGCCGGAAAACGAGAAAAGAGGATATGGAGAAAATAAAAGCGCGCCATGCGGTTGCCGAAGCATTTGGCTATTACTTTAATGAAAAAGGAGAAGTTGTTCATAAAGTAAAAACGGTCGGCATTCAGCTTGAAGACCTCCCGCATGTCGAACACGTCATCGCGGTTGCTGGAGGGGCGTCGAAGGCGAAAGCGATTCAAGCGTATATGAAACGAGCCCCGCACTCGATTTTAATCACCGATGAAGGCGCGGCAAAAGCGTTGTTAGGGGAGTAATGTCCCTTTATCATACACAAATTTTTAAGGAGGAGCTATCCATGACTGTAAAAATTGGTATTAACGGTTTTGGCCGTATTGGTCGCAATGTTTTTCGTGCTGCATTAAAAAATCCAAACGTTGAAGTAGTAGCGGTAAACGACTTAACGGATGCAAGCACATTAGCTCATCTGTTGAAATATGACTCGGTTCATGGAACATTAGACGCAGAAGTATCGGTCAATGGCAATAATATCGTTGTTAACGGGAAAGAAATTGTTGTCAAAGCGGAACGCGACCCTGCCCAATTAGCATGGAATGAATTAGGTGTAGACATTGTCGTTGAATCGACAGGCCGCTTCACGAAACGGGAAGATGCGGCAAAACATTTGGAAGCTGGAGCGAAAAAAGTCATTATTTCTGCGCCGGCGAAAAATGAAGACATTACGATTGTCATGGGCGTAAACCAAGACAAATACGATCCGGCAAACCATCACATTATTTCTAACGCTTCTTGTACAACAAACTGCTTGGCGCCATTTGCCAAAGTGCTTCATGAAAAATTTGGCATTGTCCGCGGCATGATGACGACGGTTCACTCGTATACGAACGACCAACAAATTTTAGACTTGCCTCATAAAGATTTACGCCGTGCCCGTGCTGCTGCGGAATCGATTATTCCGACAACAACAGGTGCGGCAAAAGCAGTTGCGCTTGTACTTCCTGAACTAAAAGGCAAACTCAACGGTATGGCAATGCGTGTACCGACACCAAACGTATCTGTTGTCGACCTTGTTGCGGAGCTTGAAAAAGAAGTAACCGCTGAAGAAGTTAACGCGGCATTGAAAGAAGCTGCGGAAGGTGAATTGAAAGGCATCTTGGCTTACAGTGAAGAGCCGCTCGTATCTCGCGACTATAACGGCAACACTGCTTCATCCACGATTGATGCGCTTTCCACAATGGTTATTGAAGGAAAAATGGTGAAAGTAGTATCTTGGTACGATAACGAAACAGGCTATTCTCATCGCGTTGTCGATCTTGCCGAATATATTGCGTCAAAAGGTCTATAAGGATAGCCATTGTTTTTCGCGCCTGGTCAAGTCTATAATAGGATGGTGGAGGGGGAGCGGGGAAATGATCCCCACTCCTCTTCGTTTGTGGGAACGATATCATCAAAAAGGGGGCATAGCGCCATGAACAAAAAGACGGTTCGGGACGTCGATGTGAAAGGAAAACGAGTGTTTTGCCGCGTCGATTTTAACGTGCCGATGGAAAATGGTGCGATTACGGATGATACACGCATCCGCGCCGCACTTCCGACGATTCGTTATTTAATCGAGCAAGGCGCAAAAGTGATTTTGGCGAGCCATCTTGGCCGTCCAAAAGGAAAAGTTGTCGAAGAGATGCGCTTAAATGCGGTGGCTAAACGGTTGAGCGAGCTGCTCGGCAAACAGGTAGTAAAAACAGATGAAGCATACGGAGATGCGGTAAAAGCAGAGATCGCCAACATGAAGGAAGGCGATGTATTGCTTCTAGAAAACGTCCGCTTTTACCCAGGGGAAGAGAAAAACGATCCAGAGCTGGCGAAAGCTTTTGCTGAATTAGCGGACATTTATGTGAACGATGCGTTTGGTGCTGCCCATCGGGCTCATGCGTCTACCGAAGGAATTGCACACTACTTACCAGCGGTTGCCGGATTTTTAATGGAAAGAGAAATTGAAGTGCTAGGAAAAGCGCTGTCCAATCCAGACCGTCCATTTACGGCGATTATTGGCGGCGCGAAAGTAAAAGACAAAATCGGTGTGATCGAAAACTTGCTTAACAAAGTGGACAATTTGATTATCGGCGGCGGACTGGCGTATACGTTTGTGAAAGCGCTCGGTCATGAAGTTGGTAAATCACTGTTAGAAGAAGATAAAATTGAACTGGCAAAATCGTTTATGGAAAAAGCGAAAGAAAAAGGCGTTAACTTCTATATGCCGGTTGACGCCGTCGTAGCAGATCGGTTCGCAAATGACGCCAATACGAAAGTCGTTGCGATTGATGCGATTCCAAGCGATTGGGAAGCGCTTGATATTGGTCCAAAAACATGCGAACTATATCGCGACGTCATTATGAAATCAAAGCTGGTTGTTTGGAATGGTCCAATGGGCGTATTTGAAATGGATGCTTTTGCCGAAGGAACAAAAGCAGTAGCCCAAGCGCTAGCGGATGCTGTCGATACATACTCGGTCATCGGCGGCGGCGATTCAGCAGCGGCGGTAGAAAAATTCGGCTTAGCCGAAAAAATGGACCACATCTCTACCGGCGGCGGTGCATCGCTTGAATTTATGGAAGGAAAACAACTTCCTGGAGTGGTAGCGTTAAACGACAAATAACGCGCTCACTCTTTTCTCGAGAAAGGAAGGGACAGATGATGAGAAAACGCATTATCGCAGGAAACTGGAAAATGCATAAAACATTGCCGGAGGCAGTAAGCTTCGTGGAAGAAGTAAAACGGCTTGTTCCACCGGCGGAACAAATAGACTCTGTCATTTGCGCGCCATTTTTATTTTTGGACCGGCTTGTCCAAAACGCACAAGAATCTGATTTAAAAATCGGCGCACAAAATATGCATTTTGAAGACAAAGGAGCGTTTACAGGGGAAATCAGCCCGGTAGCGCTGAAAGATATTGGTGTGACGTATGTCATTATCGGTCATTCCGAGCGCCGCGAAATGTTTGCGGAAACGGATGAAACGGTGAATAAAAAAGTGCTCGCTGCTTTTAAACACGGGCTTATTCCAATTGTTTGCTGCGGTGAAACGTTAGAGCAACGGGAAAGCGGCAAAACGAATGACGTTGTTGGCGTGCAAGTAAAAAAAGCGCTTGCCGGTTTAACCGTAGAACAAGCAAAACAAGTGGTCATTGCCTATGAACCAATTTGGGCGATTGGCACTGGCAAATCGTCGACCGCTGAAGATGCAAATGAAGTATGCGGTCATATCCGCTCGATTCTTGCAGACATCTTTTCAGAAGAAGTGGCCCAAGCAGTACGGATTCAGTACGGCGGCAGCGTAAAACCGGAAAACATCCGCGAATTTTTAGCGCAAGAACATATTGATGGCGCCCTCGTCGGCGGCGCAAGCCTCGATCCGAAGTCATTTTTGCAATTAGTGGAGGCCGGACATCATGAGTAAAAAGCCAGTGGCGTTAATTATTTTAGACGGATTTGCGCTTCGCGAAGAAACGTATGGCAATGCGGTCGCGCAAGCGAAAAAGCCGAATTTTGACCGGTATTGGAACGAATATCCGCACGCAACGCTCACCGCTTGCGGCGAAGCGGTCGGGCTGCCGGAAGGGCAAATGGGCAACTCGGAAGTCGGCCACTTAAATATCGGCGCTGGCCGCATTGTCTATCAAAGCTTAACACGCGTCAACATCGCGATTCGCGAAGGAGAATTTGACCGCAACGAAACATTTTTAGCAGCCATGAACCATGTGAAAGAGAAGGGGACGAATTTGCACATTTTCGGTCTTCTCTCTGACGGCGGTGTTCATAGCCATATTAATCATCTTTATGCACTATTAAAATTAGCAGCCAAAGAAGGAGTCAAAAACGTCTACATCCATGGCTTTTTAGATGGCCGCGATGTCGGACCGCAAACGGCGCCGAAATATGTTAAAGAATTGCAAGAAAAAATAAAAGAATACGGCGTCGGGGAAATTGCGACTTTATCCGGCCGTTATTACTCAATGGACCGCGACAAACGGTGGGAGCGCGTCGAAAAAGCATACCGCGCGATGGTATACGGAGAAGGCCCGACGTATCGCGATCCGCTTGAGTGCATTGAAGACTCTTATCAACATGGCATTTACGATGAGTTCGTGCTTCCATCCGTTATGGTACGCGAAGACGGCTCACCGGTGGCGACGATTAAAGACGAAGACGCGATCATTTTCTACAATTTCCGTCCAGACCGGGCGATCCAAATTTCCAACACGTTTACGAACGAAGACTTCCGCGAGTTCGACCGCGGTCCGAAACATCCGAAAAACTTGTTCTTCGTATGTTTAACGCACTTTAGCGAAACGGTAAAAGGCTATGTCGCGTTTAAACCGACGAATTTGGATAATACGCTCGGTGAAGTCCTATCGCAGCATGGATTGCGCCAGCTCCGCATCGCGGAAACGGAAAAATATCCGCATGTGACGTTCTTTATGAGCGGCGGACGGGAAGAGAAGTTTCCGGGCGAAGACCGCATTTTGATCAATTCGCCAAAAGTCGCCACATATGACTTGAAACCGGAAATGAGCGCCTATGAAGTAACGGATGCGCTCCTGAAAGAAATTGAAGCAGATAAATATGACGCGATCATTTTAAACTATGCGAACCCGGACATGGTCGGCCACTCCGGCAAGCTGGAACCGACGATTAAAGCGGTCGAAGCGGTCGATGAATGCCTTGGCAAAGTCGTGGACGCGATTTTAGCCAAGGGAGGCATTGCCATTATTACCGCAGACCACGGAAACGCGGATGAAGTATTGACGCCGGATGGCAAACCGCAAACAGCGCATACGACAAATCCGGTTCCTGTAATCGTCACGAAAAAAGGAATCGAGCTTCGCAAAGACGGAATTTTAGGGGATTTAGCTCCAACCATGCTTGATTTGCTTGGCTTGCCACAGCCAAAAGAAATGACAGGAAAAACATTAATTATGAAATAATAAAAGGAGAGTGTGAACATGTCTGCAATTATTGACGTATACGCACGTGAAGTATTAGACTCGCGCGGCAATCCAACGGTAGAAGTGGAAGTATATACGGAAGACGGCGGCTTTGGCCGCGCCCTTGTGCCAAGCGGCGCGTCGACTGGGGAATATGAGGCAGTGGAATTGCGTGACGGTGATAAAGGCCGCTATCTTGGCAAAGGCGTATTAAAAGCGGTCGAAAACGTCAATGAAGTCATCGCACCAGAGATTATTGGTTTGGAAGTGACGGACCAAGTCGGCATTGACAAAACGCTTATTGAACTGGATGGCACAGAAAACAAAAGCAAATTAGGCGCCAACGCGATTTTAGGGGTATCGCTAGCAGTCGCGCGCGCGGCAGCAGATGAATTGGGTCTGCCTCTATATCAATACCTTGGCGGTTTTAACGCAAAAACATTGCCAGTGCCAATGATGAACATTTTAAACGGTGGCGCGCATGCCGATAACAACGTGGACATTCAAGAATTTATGATTATGCCTGTCGGCGCGAAAAGTTTCCGTGAAGCGCTTCGCATGGGCGCGGAAATTTTCCATAGCTTAAAAGCAGTACTAAAAGCAAAAGGCTACAATACGGCTGTTGGTGACGAAGGCGGATTCGCGCCAAACTTAAAATCGAATGAAGAAGCGCTGCAAACGATCATCGAAGCGATTGAAAAAGCTGGCTACAAACCAGGCGAAGAAGTCATGCTGGCAATGGACGTTGCTTCTTCTGAGCTTTACAACAAAGAAGATGGCAAATATCATTTAGAAGGCGAAGGCGTTGTAAAAACGTCCGAAGAAATGGTCGCCTGGTATGAAGAACTTGTTTCGAAATACCCAATCATTTCCATCGAAGACGGTTTGGATGAAAACGACTGGGAAGGCCACAAGCTATTAACGGAGCGCCTTGGCAAAAAAGTGCAGCTTGTCGGTGACGACTTGTTTGTAACGAATACGAAAAAACTGGCGGAAGGAATCGAAAAAGGCGTCGGCAACTCGATTTTGATCAAAGTTAACCAAATCGGCACGTTAACGGAAACGTTCGATGCAATCGAAATGGCAAAACGCGCAGGATATACGGCGGTTGTTTCCCACCGTTCTGGTGAAACGGAAGACAGCACGATCGCTGACATCGCGGTAGCGACAAACGCCGGCCAAATCAAAACAGGGGCTCCTTCCCGCACCGACCGCGTCGCGAAATACAATCAATTGCTCCGCATCGAAGATCAGCTTGGCGACACGGCGATTTACAACGGCATTAAATCGTTCTATAATCTGAAAAAATAATGCTTAAGCAAGGGAACCTAACCGAATCATTCGGTTAGGTTCTTTTTATTTCGTTTGGAGAAAAAATTTGGGGTAACGCCTCAAATAGTTCCATCTACATGACCCGGTACGCGGAAGCTGTGTTGGAGAACTATGCCCCCCGAAACCATATTTCGATGTACTCTGGATAAAATTTCTTCAGAAGACGCACCAATTTAGTCGTTTGTGTCTATGGTCCAAAGAATCGTTCGATATCCGAGTTTATAAAGCTTCGCTGCCTGTTCGTCTTTTAAAAAGCCGTATGGCGGACGGAATAAGTTTGGTTTATATCCTGAATTGAATAATACTTGTATAAAAAGATTTGTATTTTCCAATATTTTAGTAATATCTATTATTTGAAAAATAAAGTATAATTTTCTCAATTATCCGGATAATACATAACTTCAGAAGGGAAGAGCGCCGCACATGTCATCAACGTTTCGATCGATTTATCGTTATGTTGCACTGTTTTTGTCATTTTGTCTTATTTTTAGTTTAGTAGGGCCCAATTTTACAGAAGCAGCACCAGGTGCGGCAAAGAGGGTTCCAAAAAAGGAAACCTTAACAGCTGATGTTGGTGAACTGCCAAATAAACTACTAAAGGAAAAACTGGAGCTAACAAGTAAACGTACTCCATTTTCTACACGGTATTTGAATCCTGATGGAAGTTTTACCGAAGAAATCTTTATGGAACAACAGTTTTATCAAGATCCATCGGATAAAAAATAGAAGAAAATAGATAATAAACTAAAAACTAGCACGAAAAAATCAGGCAAGTTTGAGAACACCGCAAATAACGTAAACACGTTTTTTGCGCAACAATCAGGAACCAGCAAACTTGTAACGGTTGAAAAAGAGGGGACAAGTGTTAGCTTTGTACCTGTAAAAGCCAATAAGGTACAAGGGGCTATCAAAGATAATGAAGTCACGTTTAAAGGAATTTTACAAGATGTAGATTTCCGTTATCGTGTACTCGGCAGTGCTGTAAAAGAAGATATTGTTCTCCATCAATACCAAAATGAAAATACATTCCGTTTTGAGCTGAAGATGAAGGGTGTTACACCTCATAAAGAGAAGAACGGCACAATTGTTTTCAAAGATTCAAAGGGAAAAACAGTATGGTTCTTTGAAAAACCTTATATGACGGACGCAAACGGAAAGTATTCGGAAAAAGTTACGCGCAAACAACAACATCGTGGCGGAGTATACGTGGGACGCATATGATCACCCAATCACGATGACCAAAGGCGGAGTAACTTACTATTATCATGTCAACGGTCATGGGGATGTTACGGCATTAACGGATGCAAGCGGAAACGTTGTAGCGGAATATCAATACGATGCATGGGGGAATATTCTTTCCAAAACCGGCGCGATGGCATCAGCCAACCCATACCGTTATGCAGGTTATTATTACGATGAAGAAACTGGATTATACTATCTCATGGCACGTTATTATGATGCGAACATTGGTCGATTTATTACAAGGGATACGTTCCATGGGTTTGAGGATGCGCCGCAAAGTTTGAATCAATATGCTTATGCACATAATAACCCTGTAATGAATATAGATTCTGATGGGCATTTTGCACAGTGGGTTCTTTGGAAATTTTTCAAAGGTGGTGCTTTAAACTCATGGGATATAGTATGGAAATTTTATAAAAAATATAAGTTCAATTGGAAAGTGTGGAAAACAAAATTTCCTCTTAAGACTTGGGCGACAGCATTTGTTGTAGGTGGTGTTACAGAAGTAACGGGGATCGGCTGGTCCAAGGCATTGAAATACGCTGGTGTATCCTCAAAGGTTGCATTAGCAATTAATTGGGTAAGAACTGAGGCACAAAAATATCTCTATAATACCCTATCAAGAGGAGAACCTCTCAGTGTTTGGGATCTGATTACCTCACTAGCAAAAGCACGATTAGGAAAATTCGGTACATTTTTAGATATCATAGAGAAGATATAAAAATGATCATGGGCTAGGTTATTCCTGGCCCATACTATAAATAAGGTTACCCGTTAATAGTCTTTGGAAAATAGAAGGAAAATTGGTATAAATAATCATTAACTGTTTATAGTTTGTAATCCTTTAAAATTCAACAGATTAGATAAACCATGTTGAAATCATTTCAACATGGTTTATCTAATTTAACGAGTGTTGATTATCTATTATTTCACTGTTATAAAGGCATAATAACAACGACAATCAACCTATATAACCAATTAAAGCAGAGGATAACCTTAGCTTTTCTGTCGTGGCCCCGAACGGAAACGCCAAGCAGATAAATGAATTTGTTTGCAAAGCGTTCGTCGTTCTGGGGGAGCATGCGTATCGCATGCCCAGTCGGCAAGCAGTAGCTTTGCCGACTCCGTCAGAAAAGCCATGGATAGACCAATAATAACTGGTTTTTATTGGTTATCAACACATCTGATCTATTTAAAGACTTGTTTTTCAAAAAGGTATGAAATGACATAAATCGATATGTGGCTAGGAGGATTATTATGAAAAGATTATCTATATATCTTTTTTTAGGAGGACTTGTTCTCTATGTGTTGTTTTTTGATACTTATTTTATTAAATTTCCAGTTAACTGGGCACAGAATTTAGTCAATATGAAAGTAGAAATAAATTACATTCCTATAAAATATAAAAACAGTTATGCGAAAATACGCCATTGTGGGAGAAATTGTAATTTTATTAAAGTGTTTTATGAAGGTTCAAAAGAAAGTTTAGTTGTTACCGTAACAAATTACGTAAGTTGGGTCGATGACCCGAAGTGGAATAAAAACACAATTATACCTGGTACGAATTATTACTATCAAAATAAAGATGGAAAACAATTATTGTTTTGGAAAGAAGAAAAGGAGGAATTAGAATTAGAGCTTGAATATACAGGAAAAAAGGTATTATCTAAAGAGGAACTTGTAAAAATAGCAAAATCTGTTAAGGTCAAAAGGCGAAAGTTCTAGTAAAGGAATTTTACGTCTAAATGATTAATGAAGCCTTGGAATCCATGAAATGGATTCCGTATTTAGAATTGATGGCAAGACGACCGAAATCGTTACAAAACTTAGTGTTTTATAAAGAATTACCAGACCCATGGAAGGAGTACCTGGCTGATACGTCAGAAAGAAAGAGGGCCATCCGTTTAGGGAATGGGTGCCTGTCACTTGTCGAATACCCCTTTTTCACTGTTTGATGACTTCGATTAGGAATTATGGATTCTCCAGCAAATAATATCATCTGAATTTTAGTACACAATTTGAAACATGTTATTGTGACTTTCAATAACAAAGATAAAGTGCAGTGGATATGGTTTTCCGGCGCCAGGCACTTGTCGACGATGAGGCAAAACCTAACCGATGAGCGGTTAGGTCTTTTTTCGATAGAAAATAGCAAAGAACGGCTTCCATATGAGAGGATGCAGTACGTATAATAAACGTAGACAGCGTAAAAACACGGTCCCGGTTGGTAGTCCGGGCGCACTCGAAAACGAGTGCCAGTAACCTTCCCCTCCTTGGGATGTCCATCGCTGTTGGCAATTTCTAAAGGAGGGACCTTTCATGAAGTTGACAGTTTTTTACGATGGCCAATTTTGGGTTGGGGTGGTGGAACAAAGGGAAAATGAGACCTTAAAAGCGGTTCGCTACGTGTTTGGTTCGGAACCGAAACCGGAAGAAGTGTTGGCGTTTGTCAATGGACCGATGCTCGCGTTATTGAACCAATGCCATACAGCCGCTGTTATCCCTGCGCAACTGCAACGGCGTAAAAACCCGAAACGGATACAGCGGGAAGCGGCAAAAGAAATAAAAGAGCGTCCGTTTTCCACCTACGCACAAACCGCCCTTAAGCTAGAATTGGAACATCGTAAAAAAGAAAGGTATTGCGAAAGGAACAACGTCAAGCTCTTATAGAGCGAAAAAGAGAGCTTAAGCGCCTTAAAGCAAAAGCGAAACACCGCGGAAAATAATCAAATCAAACAGACATCTGTTTGCCAAGATGGCAAACCAAGCACCTAACCGAGTGATCGGTAGGTGCTTTTTTATATGAAGAAAGCAGAAAATTTGACGACCATGTCTTGCTTCGCTTATATTTTTTAAGAACATTCTAATAATTAGGAAAAGAGGTGGATCGTTGATGAACACCATAGTCGAAACGCGCTATGGGAAATTGCAAGGGAGCAAAAACGGAAGCGTTTACTGTTGGAAGGGAGTTCCGTACGCAAAAGCGCCGGTAGGAGAACTTCGCTTCCAGCCGCCGCAGCCGCCTGAGCCTTGGACGGGAGTGCGCGATGCCACAACGTTTGGTGCAGTTGCGATGCAGCCAGCTGGTTTGCTGTTTGGCGGAGTATTGGGACGCACCACGGAACCTAGAAGCGAAGATTGTTTGTTCCTTAACATTTGGTCTCCGGGAGCCGACGGCAAGAAACGTCCTGTAATGGTTTGGATTCATGGAGGGGCTTTTTTGTTTGGTTCAGGATCGACTCCTTGGTATGACGGGACGGCTTTTGCCGCTAATGGCGATGTCGTTGTCGTGACGATCAATTACCGGCTGAACGTATTTGGCTTTCTCCATTTAGCGGATTTATTTGGTGAAGATTACGCTGCTTCCGGAAATTGCGGCATTCTTGACCAAATAGCGGCATTGCGATGGGTGCAGGAAAATATTGAGGCGTTTGGTGGCGATCCGAAACAAGTTACGATTTTTGGCGAATCAGCAGGAGCAGCGAGCGTCGGAACGTTGTTAGCCATGCCTGAGGCAAAAGGATTATTTCAAAAAGCGATTTTACAAAGTGGTTCGGGCGCACTTTTGTTGAAGTCTGCTGCTAAAGCGACCGCGATGGCAGAAAAGATACTGCACCAAGCTGGCATTCGTCCGGGAGATCGTGACCGATTGCTAACGATTCCGGCAGAAGAGCTGCTTCAAGCGGCGCTGTCGCTTGGCCCGCAAGTGTCTTACGGACCGGTGATAGACGGAAAAACATTGCCAAATCATCCGATTGAAGCGCTGAAAGAAGGAGTGGCACGCGATATTCCAATGATCATCGGTATCACAAAAGATGAATATAACTTGTTTACGCTGACAGACCCTTCATGGACCGCGCTTAGCGAACAAGAGCTTCTCAAGCGCATCAACAAAGAAGTCGGTCCCGTTCCGCGCGAGGTCATCGATTATTATCTGCATCAAGGAGATGAAGCGGAGCCAATATGGCAAAAACTGCTGCGCATCATGACTTACCGCGTATTTACAAATGGCATGTTTCGCACTGCTGATTATCAAGTGGAACAAGGGGCAAATGTCTGGATGTATCGCTTTGATTATGAAACGCCGATTATGGGCGGCAAATTGAAGGCATGCCATGCGCTTGAACTGCCATTTGTATTCGGTAACCTTCATCAGCCGGGAATCACGAATTTTATAGGAGATTTACCGGAACGAGAACAAATCAGCAAACAGATGCATGATGCATGGATTTCATTTGCACACAATGGCAATCCTAATCATAATCAGTTGCCGGAAGAATGGCCGGCTTATGACTTGAACAAGAGAGCAGCGATGATTTTTGGTGCGTCAAGCCGTGTGGAAGCCGATCCGTTCGGCAAAGAAAGAGAAATTTGGAAGAAAGAAAAATAACATAGTTTCAATAAACGAAAGCCTTCCTACGTTCATTAAAGATAAAGGATGGCTGTATTTTTTTGTTTTGCAAAAAATTTGCTATAATGAATAATGCGTGCGTCTTGTCCCTATTGTACAAGTTCTTTGTTTATGTTAAACTGGAAACATTGTAGGGCGTGTTTTAAAGGAGGAGTGGGCATGCATGCGTTGCTTGTCACTTTGTTAGTCATTGTTTCGATTGCGCTTATCGTGATCGTTTTGTTGCAATCGGGAAGAAGCGCGGGGCTTTCCGGCGCGATTACTGGTGGTGCGGAACAGCTGTTCGGAAAACAAAAAGCGCGCGGGCTGGATGCGGTGCTTCAGCGCATCACCGTAGTATTGGCAGTATTGTTTTTTGTCTTGACGATTGCCGTAACGTATGTGCAACTTTAATGGGAAAACAATGGGGCGGTCCATCAATAATTCGGGCTGCCTTTTCTATTGGTTATAAAACGAAAGGAGTTATGCATCATGAAGATTGTTCCACCAAAGCCATTTTTCTTTGAAGCAGGGGAGCGTGCCGTGTTATTGCTGCACGGTTTTACGGGAAATTCAGCGGATGTCAGAATGTTAGGCCGTTTTCTTGAATCGAAAGGATATACATGCCACGCGCCGATTTATAAAGGGCATGGCGTTCCGCCGGAAGAGCTCGTACATACAGGACCGGACGATTGGTGGCAAGATGTGATGAATGCCTATGAATTTTTAAAAAATAAAGGGTATGAAAAAATTGCAGTCGCAGGATTATCGCTTGGCGGCGTATTTTCCTTGAAATTAGGTTACACTGTACCTGTAGTGGGAATTATTTCGATGTGCGCGCCGATGTATATTAAGAGCGAGGAAACGATGTATCAAGGCGTGTTGGAGTATGCGCGTGAATATAAAAAGCGGGAAGGAAAAACAGCGGAGCAAATTGAAAAAGAAATGGAAGAGTTTAAAAAGACGCCAATGCGTACACTAAAAGCATTACAGGAACTGATTGCCGACGTCCGCGATCATATCGATTTAATCTATGCGCCGACATTTGTCGTGCAAGCGCGGCATGATAGCATGATTAACCCTGATAGTGCAAATATTATTTATAACGGCATTGAATCACCAGTGAAAAAAATCAAATGGTATGAAGAGTCGGGTCATGTCATTACACTAGACAAAGAAAAAGAACAGCTGCATGAGGATATTTATGAGTTTTTGGAATCGTTAGATTGGTAACCCCTGAAAGGAGGGAGA
Organism: Parageobacillus genomosp. 1; assembly: GCF_000632515.1. Taxonomy (GTDB): domain Bacteria; phylum Bacillota; class Bacilli; order Bacillales; family Anoxybacillaceae; genus Saccharococcus. The sequence goes on along the minus strand of NZ_CM002692.1, from coordinate 3,053,032 downwards.
ATGATGGACTCATCATTAGCGGAACGAATTTTAACGTTTATGAGAGATGAGGCATACAAACCGTTAACCGTCCAGGAGCTGGAAGCTGCTTTTGCCATTACCGATGCCGCACAATTTAAAGAGTTTGTCAAAACGCTGGTGGCGATGGAAGAACAAGGACTCGTTGTACGCACGAGAAGCAACCGTTACGGCGTGCCGGAAAAAATGAACTTAGTGCGCGGAAAAGTGTCTGGACACGCGAAAGGGTTCGCTTTCGTCGTGCCGGAAGATCCGACGCTCGATGACATCTTCATCCCGCCTTCGGAAATGAAAAATGCGATGCATGGTGATACCGTATTAGTACGCGTGCATTCCGATTCGTCAGGCGCGCGTAAGGAAGGAACAATCGTGCGCATTTTAGAGCGCGGCGTCACGGAAGTGGTCGGAACTTACACGGAAAGCAAGTATTTCGGGTTTGTCATTCCGGATGATAAAAAAATTGTCAATGATATTTTCATCCCGAAACATGCGGCCAACGGCGCCGTGGAAGGACATAAAGTGGTCGTGCGGCTCACCTCATACCCGCAAGGACGAATGAGCGCCGAAGGGGAAGTCATTAAAATTCTCGGCCATAAAAATGATCCGGGTGTCGATATTTTGTCGATTATTCATAAGCATGGTCTTCCTTTGCAATTTCCGGAAGAGGTCATCGAACACGCCAATCGCATTTCCGATACGATTACGGAGAAGGACCTGCAAGGCCGCCGCGATTTGCGCGATCAGATGATTGTCACGATTGACGGTGAAGACGCGAAAGACTTAGATGACGCTGTCACGGTTACGAAGCTCGAAAACGGAAATTACAAGCTTGGCGTCCACATTGCCGATGTCAGCTACTATGTGGAAGAAGGATCGCCGATTGACCGGGAAGCGTACGAACGTGGGACAAGCGTCTATTTGGTGGACCGCGTCATTCCGATGATTCCGCACCGTTTATCGAACGGTATTTGTTCCTTAAATCCGAAAGTGGACCGCTTAACGCTTTCGTGTGAGATGGAAATTAACGAGCGCGGCGAAGTCGTCAGCCACGAAATTTTCCAAAGTGTGATTCGCACGACCGAGCGGATGACGTATTCGGATGTAAACAAAATTCTCGTCGATAAAGACGAAGCACTGCGTAAAAAATATGAGCCGCTTGTGCCAATGTTTGAACTGATGGCGGAACTGGCGGAAATTTTGCGCAATAAACGGATGAAGCGCGGTGCGATTGATTTCGATTTTAAAGAAGCAAAAGTGCTGGTCGATGAAAACGGAAAGCCATATGATGTCGTGCTTCGGGAACGATCGGTGGCGGAGCGGCTTATTGAAGAATTTATGCTTGTGGCGAACGAAACGGTCGCCGAACATTTCCATTGGCTGAACGTTCCGTTTATTTATCGCGTGCACGAAGATCCAAAACCGGAAAAGCTGCAGCGTTTTCTCGAATTTATTACGAATTTTGGCTACGTCGTAAAAGGAACAGGAAACCAAATTCATCCGCGCGCGCTCCAAGAAATTTTAGAGGCGGTGCGCGGCGAACCGGAAGAAATGGTCATCTCGACGGTTATGCTTCGTTCGATGAAACAGGCGCGCTATGATGCGGAAAGTCTCGGCCACTACGGATTATCAACCGATTTTTATACGCACTTTACTTCCCCAATCCGCCGTTATCCGGACTTAATTGTGCATCGCCTTATCCGCACGTACTTGATCAACGGGCAAATAGATGAACAGACGCAACAAAAATGGGCGGAAAAGCTTCCGGATATCGCCGAGCATGCTTCCAATATGGAACGGCGTGCGGTGGAAGCCGAGCGGGAAACAGACGATTTGAAGAAGACGGAGTTTATGGAAGATAAGATTGGTATGGAGTTTGATGGAATTATTAGCTCCGTTACGAACTTCGGCCTCTTTGTCGAACTGCCGAACACGATCGAGGGGCTTGTTCACGTCAGCTACTTAACGGATGACTATTACCGTTATGATGAGCGTCATTATGCCATGATTGGCGAACGAACGGGAAAAGTATACCGTATCGGCGACGAGATTACCGTCCGCGTCATTAACGTGAACAAAGATGAGCGGATCGTCGATTTTGAAATTGTCGGCATGAAAGGCCGCCGCCCTGCAAAGTCCAAAAGCGCTCCTGTCGTGATTGAAGGAAAAAAACAGAAGAAAGCGAATAAACAAAATGGAAAAACGAAGAAGTTTTACGAAGACGTTCCGCAGCTAAAAGCGAAAAAGAAGAAAAAGAAAAAGCGATAAGGAAAAGTCTCGATAGAAGAGACTTTTCCTTTCCTTAGTTTTTTGTTAAAATTACAGTTGTCGCTATAAGAGGAGGAAGAGCGCAGTATGCCAAAAGGTGAAGGGAAACTGATTGCTCAAAACAAAAAAGCGCATCACGATTATTTTATCGAAGAAACGTATGAAGCAGGGATCGTCCTGCAAGGAACGGAAATTAAATCGATTCGCGCTGGAAAAGTGAATTTAAAAGACTCGTTTGCGAAAGTCGAAAAAGGGGAAGTATTTCTCCATAATATGCATATTAGCCCGTATGAACAAGGAAACCGTTATAACCATGACCCATTGCGGACAAGAAAGCTGCTTCTTCATCGCCGTGAAATTAATAAGCTGATTGGTTACACAAAGGAACAAGGCTATACGCTCGTTCCGTTAAAGATATATATTAAAAACGGTTTTGCTAAAGTGTTGTTAGGTGTTGGCAAAGGAAAGAAAAAATATGATAAACGCGAAGATATGAAACGAAAAGAAGCACAGCGGGAAATCGAACGTGCTTTTCGCGAACGGCAAAAAATATAATTCCAAAACTTCACAATTGAAAATGACGCGCATTATGTTATAATGAATAATACAAAAGCCAGTTATCCAAAGCTTAAGCTTACTCGTTATCGTTTCTCCATCACGGGGACGATACGGATTCGACAGGGATAGATCGAGCTTAAGCTGCGAGCCGAGGGGACCGTCCTCGTAAAAAACGTCACCTAAAGATAACTGGCAAAGAAAACTACGCTTTAGCTGCCTAATAACCGCAGCTAGCTCCTCCCGCCATCGCCCGCGTGGCGGTTCAGGGGCTCATAACGAGTGGGCTACGCCCGAGTCCGCCGCCTGAGGACGAGGGAAGAGAACAATCAGGCTAGCTGCTCGGAGGCCTGTCGGTAGGCGGAAGATGCAGCGAAACCCAATATACCGACTACGCTCGTAGATGCTTAAGTGGCGATATCTCTGGACGTGGGTTCGACTCCCACCGTCTCCATATACATAAAAAATAAATCAACGGATTTGCCGATATGGCAAGTCCGTTTTTTCATTGGTTCTTTGTCAATGGTTGGGGTGCACTTGATATGAAGTGCACCTTTTTTATTGAAAGTTTGATCAATGAACATATTTGAATAAACTTTGGTTTTCCATACCGATCACACACTTTTTTTAGTGTAGCAGTATCAGTATGTCGAAATTTGATAGATTTCTTGTACCAGAAACTAGAAACCAGGAAGACTTGTAAAAGAACAACAAGAAAAAACAAGAAGATACAATTATGTCTTCATTTTGTAACATAATTAATAATTCTATGAAACATAATTGTTATATTTTATTGATATTCTATTGTTATGGATTTAAGCAAGGGGGGAATAGTATCTTGAAAAAATTACTATTATATATTACTTTATCAATCTTTCTAGCATTCGGATTTTCAGGAGCTGCATCGGCAGCCGGTACATATCAGGTAAAAAGTGGTGACACTCTTTGGGGCATCGCTAAAAAATACAAAGTGACTGTCAGCCAGCTAAAGAGCTGGAATAACCTTAAAAGCGATATAATCAAACCAAAGCAGGTGTTAAAGGTTTCAGGAACGGTAACCAAAGCGGCTGCTAAAACTACAGTAAAAAAGGCAGCAGCCAAAACAGCAGCGTACAAAACAATCACCGTTAAAGCATATGCTTATACAGTAGACTGCAAAGGCTGCAGCGGAATAACGGCTACAGGCTTAAATTTAAAGAAAAATCCTTCGATTAAAGCAATTGCCGTTGATCCAAAGGTAATTCCGTTAGGTTCAAAGGTTTATGTGGAAGGTTACGGCTATGCGGTTGCAGCTGATAAAGGAGGCGGAATCAGAGGCAACGAAATTGACGTATTCATGCCTACAAAAGCAAAAGCTATCCAATGGGGTGTCAAAACAGTAAAAGTGAAAGTATATAAATAATCAAGGAGCCGGCATGATGCCGGCTTTTTTCATAATATAACATCTCTCCTTCCAAGAAAAAAACCTTTATCATTATTTATATAATACTTGATACCTATATGAACCTCTCCCACCTACACTCTGTTAAGAGGTGGGAGACTTCTCGGTGGACATGTTAAAAATATAAACATCAACGATTCCGGTTTTGACGGTACGATTATTCATTTTCCTTTTTTGGCTATGCAAAATTTTCCGATTTGAAAATGGAAATCTAGGACGAAATGCACAAAGCCGCGCGATATTACAGCGATTTGATGGACGATATGAATCGGCAGCCGATTACCTTGTACTATGATGTGATTGATCTTGTCAAAGATAAATAGATAATCACAATTCTTTTTACCTATTATTCTTTGTTCTTTATTAATGTCATTAAGAAAAAAGATGTAGATAGATAAGTTTGTTTATTTAGAAAATGGTATAATATCCTTATTTTTATATAAATTCCTATATTTTGTTGACCGGTAATTCTCCCCTTCGTTAAAATATAAGGGAAAATATGGGTATAGGGGGAGAAACCTATGTCAGGCGTTATTCGTTTAACACCGGAAGAGTTGCGTGGAGTCGCAAGACAATATAATACAGAAAGCTCTAATGTCACGGAATTGATTTCGCGATTGGATCAAATGAGCAATATGCTGCAAGGAATTTGGGAAGGTGCTTCCAGTGAAGCATTTATCCAGCAGTACCACGAGTTGCGCCCAGCGTTTGAAAAAATGGCTGTACTATTAAACGAAATTGCGCAACAATTGCACAATTCCGCTACGATTTTGGAAGAAACAGATCAGCAAATCGCCAGCCAAATCCGTGGATAAAGAGTGACACGTTTGAAAAAAGCGCTACAAATCTTAAGAAAGATTATGGCGCTTTTTTCTATATTGGAGGCTTATCATCATGTACATTCAAGTTACTATCGATCTTCGGCATTATACAGAGGATGTATTTGATCTTCGTCTGTCCAATTTTTATTCAATTAAAAAGCTTATCGATATTGTTTGGCAGTTAAAAAACATATCGATGCCGCCAAGAGAAGGCTACTGGGTGCGGGTAGACAATAAACAAATGGTCTACCCGGGCTATTTTACATTAAAGGACAGCGGAATTACGGATGGAGACCGCATTGTGATATTGTAGCCATCGAGAAAGAGAAAAGGAGCTCTATTTTATATGGAAGAGAAAAAGACTTATTTGGAAACACAAATCGATGCCGTAATGACAAAAGATAAACATTATACGATTGTTTTCCAGCGCGCGAAATTAAAAATGCAGCATCCACTAGAATTACAGATCATAAAGGAAATCGATCCTTATTTATTGCGGGATATTGACGTGTCTGAGGATGAAGTGAAAATCACCATCACTCCACCCGCGTCGTTTTTTCCTTTTTCAGCTGTACGGAAAAAATCGCTTCTTTCCCGGCTAAGAGCGGCATATCAACTCGTCACAAAAGTGAAAAATCACTCTCTTCGTCGGTTTATCCTTATTGTATGCCCGGAAAACCTCGTGTTTGATCATGGGTTGGCGCCTTTTTTCCTTCATGTTGGAATAAAGGAAAGCCTGCCGCCGTATGAGCCGGATGAAACGCGTCTCCTTCAAGAAGTAAAAGCGACGGTGCTAGCGCTGACAGACGGGCAACACCATTTTGAAGAATATATGAAATTTCATGAAACATTAAAATGTTCCGATATCGCTAAGGAAATGTTGCAAGCAGAACATCTAGAAGCGCTTTTATCCATTTTAGAACGATGGATGGATGAGGAAGAAGCGAAAGAGCGAGCGTCTGTACATATTCCGAAACGAAAATGGAACGTGCAGCGATATATCTTCTTTTCGACAGTTGGTTTGTTAATTCCTGCTGTGATGTATACGTTTTATTCGTTCTTTTTTTTGCAGCCAAAACAAGAAGCATATGTCCAAAGCGCGGAGTTGTTTTTACAGAATAAATATAGCGACGTGATTACGACATTGGAAAATTACCCTCCAGAAAAAATGCCGTATGTAGTGCAATATGAACTGGCTTCTTCCTACGTAATGACGGAGTCGCTTACTGAAGAGCAGCGGAAAGTGGTATTAAATAATATTACGTTGAAAACAGACCCGCAGTATTTGCTGTATTGGATTTATATCGGCCGGGGAAGAAGCGAGGATGCGCTTGAATTGGCGAGAGCGATGGAAGATAGGGAGCTGATTGTGTACGGTTTGTTAAAATATCGTGAAGAAATAAAGGCAGATAAAGAGCTGTCCGGAGAGGAAAAACAGCAAAAATTAGAAGAAATTGATAGAGAGATAGAAGAATATGAGAAAGAACGAGAGGAGCAGGAAAAGCAATTGAAAGAAGAACAGCAAGAGGAGACAAACCAGCAGCAAACTCCGGCACAACAACCGGCAACAACTCCTCCGGCTTCGACGACGCCAAAACAACAGTCCAACGCACCGGCGTCCAATCATACGCCGCCTGCATCTAATAGTACGCAGCCAAACAATGTGGAAACGAAAAAATAATGGAAGAAAGCGCAGCAACGAGCATCATAGGAGAGGATTATATGAGTCAATTATGGATTTTTTATGAGGATACTTGCCAGCTATTCCCGCTGACAGGACAAGAGGATTGTATTTCTATTGGAAATAAACTGGAGCATCATGTCACCATCCCGTCTTTTTTATTTCATAACGGATATGTAGAAATAAGAAAACAAACAGATGCTTCCGCCATGACGGTGCTGCAAGGAGATAAGCCGATCGGGGAACTGAAGCCGCATGATCCCTTTACGGTGGATGACGATGGACAAGCGATTACGGTCGTGTGGATTAACAAAGAAATAAAACAACGCATTTATTATGTTGGCAATAAAACCGAACTGATGGTAGCGCCTGATCCACAAGCAGACATTCAAGCCAAAACGGCGAGGGTATCGTTTGTCAAGCAGCAGGGAGAATGGTTCGTTACTCCAAACCATGAATCGCCTCTGTTTCTCAATGGAGCAAAAATATCCAATATGGCTCCTTTACAAAACGGGGACATGATCCTATGTCCGTATGTACAATTTGTTTTTTTAGAGGATGATTTATTAGCAGTCACGAGCGTCCAAGAGATAACATCTTCGCTGACGGAAACAGTGCCGCCGGTTTCGGAAATGAAAAAAAAATATCCTGTTTATCACCGGACACCGCGCATGATTTATGAACTGCCAAGCGAAAAAGTTACGGTTTCGTTTCCAAGCCAAGAAGGAGACGGGGATCAGCGTGGTTTATGGCTAATGATTTTACCACCGTTGATGATGCTTCTTGTTATGGGAGTGATTGCTTTAATTCAACCGCGGGGCATCTTTATTCTCATTTCGATCGTGATGTTTGCGACAACGTTAGTGACATCGACTGTGCAATATTTTCGGGAAAGAAAGAATCGCAAAGCACGGAAAGAGAAGAGACGGCGCATTTATACGAATTACTTGAAACAAAAGCGGGAAGAGCTTCACGCGCTATCCGAGAAACAAAGAAACGTGCTATATTATCACTTCCCATCATTTGAAAAGATGAAATCGCTCGTGTTGCAAATTAGCGACCGTATTTGGGAACGAACGATGGAAAGCGACGATTTCCTTCATCTTCGCATCGGAAAAGCGGATGTTCCGTCTACCTATGAAGTGTCGGTGAGTATGGGTGATTTGGCCAATCGGGAAATCGATGATTTATTAGAGCAGGCCCAACAGATGGCGCAAGTTTACCAAACCGTAAAAAATGTGCCGCTTACGATTGATTTGTCAAGCGGGGCAATGGGAATGATCGGGAAAGCTGCGATCGTTAATCATGAAATCCAGCAACTTGTAGGGCAAATCGCCTTTTTTCACAGTTACCATGATGTGCGGTTTGTTGCCATCTTTGATGAAAAGGATTATAAGGATTGGGAATGGATGAAGTGGCTCCCGCATTTTCAACTGCCCAATTCTTTCGCGAAAGGATTTATTTATAATGAACAGACACGGGACCAATTGTTGTCGTCGATTTACGAGATGTTGCGGGAGCGCGATCTGGACGAAGAAAAAGAGAAGAAACGGTTTTCGCCGCATTTTGTGTTTATCGTTGCCAACCGCTCTTTAATTGCCGAACATGTCATTTTGGAATATTTGGAAGAAAAAAACGAAGAAGTCGGTATTTCCGTGATTTTTGCTTCGGATACGAAAGAAAGCTTAACGGAAAACATTCATACGCTTGTGCGATACATTAATGAGCGGGAAGGGGAAATTTTGATCCAGCATCGGAAAGCGGCGCATATTCCGTTTACGCTCGATGAACATGCTCGGGAAGGAAACGAGCGGTTCGCCCGCCTATTGCGATCTTTAGATCATCAAAAAGGAATGCACAACTCCATTCCAGAAAAGGTAACATTTTTCGAATTACTTCAAGTGAAAAAAGCGGAAGAGATAAACGTTAAGGAAAATTGGATGACGCATCAACCTTCGCGTTCGTTGGCCGTTCCGATTGGACTAAAAGGCAAAAAAGACGTCGTAGAGCTGAACTTGCATGAAAAAGCGCACGGTCCGCACGGGCTTGTCGCCGGAACGACAGGATCGGGGAAAAGTGAACTACTGCAAACGTATATTTTGTCATTGGCCGTGCATTTTCATCCTCATGAAGTCGCGTTTTTGCTCATTGACTATAAAGGAGGCGGCATGGCACAGCCGTTTAAAAACATTCCACATTTATTAGGCACGATTACTAATATTCATGGCAGCAAAAACTTCAGCGCGCGCGCGTTGGCTTCCATTAATAGTGAGTTGAAAAGGCGGCAGCGCTTGTTTGATCGATATGAAGTAAATCACATCAATGACTATATGGAGCTATATAAACAAGGAAAAGCAAAAGAGCCTCTTCCGCACCTTTTTCTAATCGCCGATGAATTCGCTGAATTAAAAAGTGAAGAACCGGACTTTATTCGCGAATTGGTCAGTGCGGCGCGGATTGGCCGCAGTTTGGGAGTCCATCTTATTTTAGCAACCCAAAAGCCAAGAGGAGTCATTGACGAGCAAATTTGGAGCAATGCCCGCTTTCGCATCAGCTTGAAAGTGCAAGATGCCAGTGATAGTAAGGAAATATTGAAAAACGGAGATGCGGCTACAATTACCGTAACAGGCCGCGCTTATCTTCAAGTCGGAAATAATGAAGTATACGAATTGTTTCAATCGGCATGGAGCGGTGCGCCGTATATGGAAGAAGGCTTTGAATCAGAAGACGATATTTATATTGTCACGGATTTAGGGCTTATCCCGGTTTCAAATATTGACGCGAAAATGAAGAAAAACAAGAAAAAACAAAAAACAGAAGTTGAAATGGTTGTTCAAGAAATTATCAAAACGCAGCAGCAACTTGGGATCGAAAAGCTGCCGAGCCCATGGCTGCCGCCGCTATCTTCGCGCTTGCATCGCCCTGCCTTGCTAGAACGAGACACCGTTCATTTTCCGATTGGTCTAAAAGACGAACCGGAACTGCAACGGCAATCGGACTACTTATATCAATGGCTTGAAGACGGGAATATCGGCATTTTTGGTTCTGCGGGATATGGGAAATCAACAACGGCGATGACTTTGTTAATGAGCTTTGCCTCCGTCTATAGTCCGGAACAGCTTCATTATTACATTTTCGACTTTGGAAACAGCGCGTTGCTGCCGCTTCGGCAATTGCCGCATACCGCCGATTATTTCCGATTTGACGATGGAAAGAAAATAGAAAAATTCCTCAAGTTCATGAAAGAGGAAATGGAGCGGCGGAAACAACGGTTTATGGAAAAGGAAGTAAGTACCATTAAATTGTATAACACGCTTTCTGAAGAAAAGCTTCCGATTATTTTTATCACGATTGACAATTTTGACCTTGTCAAAGAGGAAATGCCTGATTTTGAAACACAGCTCATTCAATATGCCCGAGACGGACAATCGCTTGGAATATTTTTGCTGATGACGGCAACAAGAATTAGTGGAGTTCGTCCGTCGCTCATGAACAATTTGAAAACAAAAATCGTTCATTATTTCCTTGACAGTTCGGAACGTTTTTCCGTCATTGGGCGAACTCCGTATGATGTCGAGCCCATTCCAGGAAGAGCGCTGGTAAAAAAAGAGCAAGCGGTCTTAACGCAAATTTATCTTCCAGCTGATGGCGATCATGACATCGCGGTGCACGAAAACGTGAAGCAAGAGATAACGAGATTAAAAGAGCGATATAAGGGAATGAAGACGCCAGAGCCGATTCCGATGCTTCCATCGCGATTGCCATTTTCTGTATTTACGAAAACATATGTGGTTCAGACGCTGCCTGGCTTGATTCCGATTGGACTTGATGAAGAAACGGTTCGTCCGGTTTCCCTTCATATACAAACAAATCCGCATTGTCTTGTAGTAGGACAGTCGCGAAAAGGGAAGACGAATGCGATCAAAGTGATATTGGAATCATTGCTCGTCCAGCCGACAGCAGGCATCGGGCTGTTTGATGGAGTTGACCGCGGCCTTGCTTTATACGCTAATAAAGAAAACGTCGCCTATATAGAAACAAAAGAGCAAATGCACCATTGGCTTGACGAGGTAAACGGAATATTGCAAAAGAGAGAGGAAGAGTACTTAGCGGCAATTGGGAAAGCGGATGTTCACGTACAAGCCTTTTCACCTGTTGTTTTTGTCGCGGATAGCCTTTCTCGGCTTCAGCAGTCAGTCGATAGTAAAATTCACGAGCGAATCGCAATGATGATGAAGCGGTACAGCCATCTTGGATTTAGTGTTATCGTCGCAGGAAACGCAAATGAGTTTACGAAGGGTTTTGATGCGCTGACAACTGAACTGAAACAAATTCGTCAAGCGATTCTCGTCATGAAAAAGTCGGAACAAAGCTTGTTTGCATTGCCATTTACGCGACACGAACCAGAAGTGGACCCAGGGTTTGGCTATTTTGTCTTAAATGGAAAAGAACAGAAAATACAAATTCCAAAAGTAGAATAAAGGAAATCAGGTGAATCATATGACGGAAAAAGGGAAAATCGTCAAGTTGATCGCGAAGATCATGTTTATTGCTGCTCTTCCTGTACTATTCTTTACGTTCATTGGCCATAACCCAATGAAGGTAACAGAGAGGACAACGAACCAAATCGCGGTAGTCAACGAAGATTTAGGAGCTGATTATGATAAGAAAACATACGAATTCGGCAAAGAAATTATACCAGCCCTTGATGATGCTTCTAATTATCAGTGGTCTGTCGTCAATCGCAGTCAGGCGGAAAAAGGGCTGGCGGACGGTCAATATGACGCTGTCGTGTATCTGCCATCCGATTTTTCCAGAAACATTTTAACGTTTAATGAAAAACAGCCGCTAAAAGCAACCGTTCAATATAAAATCCAGCCGAATCTCGAGGCGAAAAACCGGGAGCGGGTACAGAGAGAGTTAGAGGCAGCCAAAAATACGATCAATCAAAAGATGTCTACGCTGTATTGGAGCTATGTCGGCCAAGCGATAGAAGATATTCGCAAAAAATTTAGTGCTATTTTGGAAAAAGAAATTGCTTTTCAAAAGACGATGTACGATTTTTACACCCCTAGCTCTACCAAATTAACAAAAGAGATCGAGAGTCAAAAGAAGATGCTTGAACAGCTGCTTTCGTCTTCGAAAAACGCCGAAAGCTCCTCCAACGATACGTTACAAGGTTTGGAGCAGGCGGAAGCGGAAATTGCTTCGTTTATCGAGGATATTCAGGCGTATAAAGAGTATCAACAACGGCAGTATGACATCATTCAAGAAGGAATTCATCAGTATGAAACAATGGTGAGCGGGGGAATACGTTCCGTCGTAGAACGGCCATGGAATGTGAAACCGGAGTTTGAATTAAATGGCCAAACATTGCTCGAATCGGTGTCTACACTGCGCAATACAGTGATGAACAGCCATATGGCATTGACGAATCTCCAAGATCAGCTGCAAAATTCAAGCGTTAATGAACAATTTGAACAACTGCTGGCGTTGCAAAAAGACCTTATCCGTCAATATCAACAACAAACAGATACAAAGACATTGGACGAAGTGCAGCAAAAACTCATCCCGCTACGGCAGCGGCTGCAATCGACCACAACTCCGTCAGCACCGAATGAACAGCCGGTGCCGGGAGAGCTGCCACAGCCAGCAGGGAACGGGGAGTGGCTGAATAGGCTCGAGCAGCAGCTGGCGTCTTTAAAGACCGAGTTGCAAACGGTAAAGACGCAAGAGACGCAGGAAGGGCAAGATACATCAGGAAGCTGGGGAAGTATTGACAATGTGATGAATCAGCTGGAAGTAGAAATGCAAAAGGCAAAGGAAGCATGGCAAAAGCAGTTAGCCCTCGAGCAGCAATGGCAGGAAAAATACGCGCAATTGGCAAAGCAGCTGGCCGAACAGGCAAATGACGACAATGGGCAATCGGAAGAAACGGTGGTTCAGCAAATTGTTGCAAAAGAACAAGCTATTCTTCAGTCTCCATCGTTATCCGGGGAGCGAAAGCAACAATTATCAGCCTACTTTCAACCGGCTATTCAAAGCAGAAACATGAACGATCTTCTCGCTTATTTTGCTTGGCTATCGATTTTTGAGGATGCGTTAAAGCGAACAGGGAATTTTGACGAAGCATTGGTGGATCAGCTGATTTTAAATTGGAAGGAAAAAGATAATATTTACCAAATTTTATCGAATATTCATAGCGAAATTCCATATTTTCATCAGTTACAGCACCACTTAGCCACTTCTTTGCAAGATGCAGAAGCGGTCGAAAATAACGTTCATTCTTTTGTTGAAGCAACACTTGGATATATACGAAAATATGATGAAAATGTGGAACAGGTGCAAGCAGAGCTGCTGGGACAATTACAATCGCTAAACGACGCCGCGAATGAAGTGACAGCACAGCTTCAGCAAGCCATGAATGAAGCAGGAACAATACAATCGACGTTAGGAGCCAACGATGGCGAATTTGTGATTACCATGCAGCAAAATACGATGCAAGACGTTGCACAAATTTCTGATTTGGTCACCTCCATTGCCGAAGGGCAAGACCAAATTATCGGTTATACCAATGAGCTGCATCAAAAAGTGGCATCGGTCCAAGAGCGGGCGGATGAGTTAAACAACAAATGGGCAGCGAATGTCAACACGACAAAACAAATTAAAAATGATGTATATGATCTGTTAGATAATACGATGGTAGACAAACAAACAAATGGATATGTGTATGATTACTTAACCAATCCGGTGCAAGTAAGCGGAGATATTCCGGAAGAGAAAACAACGCACACGCCGCCTGTCGTGATGTTTATCATTATTTTGCTCTGCGGCATGCTTATTGGATTCTTCCTGCATTATTATTCTTCCGTTCCGCTTATGATGCAGGCTGCATTGCTGGTCATGATGAACTTGCTTGTCGGTTTCATCATCAGCACATATGGATTACGAATTTATCCGATGCAAGATGTGCAGGCCCTTAAGTGGAGCATCTTTACCATCATCTTATTATTTTTCTGTTCCGCTATTGTTCGCTTGGCCTTTTTCATCGGACCGTTTACCGGATGGGTGCTCGGAGTCGGCTTGATCCTATTTTTCATTACTCCATTACTCGACTTAGTATTGCCAAACTTTAGCTTTGACCATCCGATATCAGAAACGTACATGTCGATTCAATATGGAGACCAGCAAGCATTTTATCCAGCTGTCATTACGCTAGGAGTTGTCACGCTGTTCATGTCCGCTGTTCCGTTTTTGAAGCAGCGTCTGGCCGCTTTGCAGAAAGAGGGGGAAACATATGAAGGGTAAAGGACGTCTTGTGATGTTCTTTTTCCCCTTCCTCTGCTCTGTATTTGCTACGATGGGAGGGACGGTTTACGCGGAAACGGACGAGTGGCCGGAAATTGAACCAAATCAGTATCAGCGGCAGAACATCGAATTACGCACCGATTACATTCATGAAGAGTCGCTGCTCGATGAGAAGAGAGATTTGCCAGAGGTACAAACATCGCTGACATTTCAAAGACCGACATCTTCTTTCTTTGAGCAAACAAAAGCACGGTTATTTTTATCGGGAGAAAAAGAAACAAATACTATTGCCGCCAAAGCGGAAAAACTTCGATTGTTTTCTGATCCTCCAACACAATCGGTTCCGTCTCATCAACCATTGGATGAGGCGGAACAACCATCATCATCGTTTCTGCCATGGCTGTTCGGCTTTTTTATTTTAGGATTTCTTATCGTCATCTTCACGGTAATCGTCCCGCGCATGAAAAAGTTTGTTTCGTAAACAGGCTGTTTTCGGAGGAACTTTGACATGTTTCACATGGCTGAATTATAGATGAGGAAAAAAGTCCTGATTGCCAAATGACAAAACAGGAATATATCATGATTTATCCTTATTTTACTTATGTTACCATTTGGATAGTGTGTAAATGGGGGGAGGGAATCAAGGTGTCGTCTTTATGGGAATCCACCGAAAAAGAATTGAAACGTTGGGCCTACGAGACGATGAGCGATTGCCTGCAGTCCTATCAGGGGCAGGTCAAAGAAGCGATGGAGGAATTTCATCAAGGTACTCGTGCATTTTATCGTGCAAATGAGGAGTATGTTCCGCATTGGCAGGGAGAATCGAGGGAAGCGTATGAATTGGTATACGGGGACTTGCGGCAAATCGAGGCACATATTTATGCGACTGCAGATGAACTTCTTCATGAAATAAGCAGGGAAATCGCCGAAATTCGTCGAAAGATAGAGGAGTTGCAATGACGACGATACGAATCAAGCCAGAAGAGCTGGAAGCCGTAGCCGAGCATGTCCCCGATGCCGAAGACGGCTGCTCCCGTGCGCGGACCTCACTTTCGTGGGAATTTCCCTCTTTAGTGATAGAGATTACCGGCATCGGTTCTGATGCCATCTATGAGCTCAAAGACGAGCTGATTCATTGGCTCCACCGCTATGAAGAAAAGCTGAATGAAGCGGAAGAACTGCTGTATCGGACGGCCGCGGCAATAAGACAGGCAGACCAAACGCTTGCCGACAACATGAAAGAATTTGGTTTAGAGCTTCTTGGCTGGTATGACTTGCAGCGATTGTTTGGAGAATACGACCCGATCACCGGAGAACGGATTTCAGCAGGAGACCGCCTGCTTGCGGGGGGAATGCTATTATTGACCATCATCCCTCCAGCCAAAGGAGCA